>RDYO01000132.1 GCA_004293385.1 Verrucomicrobiota bacterium | reverse complement strand
GGTACCGGCCTCATCGCCGGCGGCGGCGTCCGCGCCGTCCTGGAAGTCGCCGGTTACAAGGACGTCCTCTCGAAGTCCATGGGTTCCAACAACCCGCAGGCGATCGTGAAGGCCACCTTGGACGGTCTCTCCAAGCTCCGCACTCTCGAACAAATCAAGGCCCTCCGCGCCTAAGCGGTAAATACAGACATGAAACTCGACTCTCTGCCCAACATCAAGGGCTCCACCCATCGTCACAAGATCCTCGGCCGCGGCCGCGGCACCGGTCACGGTAAGACTTCCGGTCGTGGTCACAAGGGCATGAAGGCCCGCTCCGGCGGCGGTCATCGCCCTGGCTTCGAAGGCGGTCAGATGCCGCTCTATCGTCGCCTGCCTCACCGTGGCTTCAAGAACGTCAACCGCGTCGACTACGCCGTGCTCAACGTCCGCGACTTCCAGGAACTCGAAGGCAAGACCTTCGGTCTCGAGGAACTCGTGGCTGCCGGCGTGCTCCGCAAGTCCGCCCCTCTCCTCAAGATCCTCGGTACCGGCGAGCTCACGCGCGCCGTCACCGTCAAGGCCCACCGCTTCTCCAAGGACGCGAAGGCCAAGATCGAAAAGGCCGGCGGCAAGGCGATCCTGATCGAGCTCCCGAAGACGGCTTCCGCCGAGTGAGCCTCGGCTCACCCTGATCCCGATGTTCTCGGCCTTCGCCAACTGCTGGAGGATCCCTGAGCTCAGGGCTCGTCTGGTCGCCACCGTCGCGCTGGTGTTCGTCGCCCGTATCGGCGCGAACATCCCGCTGCCGGGTATCGATCCGAAGGACATCATGGATTACTACCACTCCATGGCCGACAAGTCGGCCGGCGGAGTGGTCGCTATGTACAACATGTTCACGGGTGGCGCGCTCCTCAAGGGCGCGGTCTTCTCGTTGGGCATCATGCCGTATATCAGCGCGTCGATCATCATGCAGCTGATGTCGGCCGTCGTGCCGTCCATCGCCCGCCTGCAGCAGGAAGGCGAAGTCGGCCGCCAGAAGGTCGCCCAGTACTCCCGCTACCTCACCATCCTCATCGCGGTGGTCCAGTCCGCGCTGCTCCTCGGCGCCTTCTGCAATCCGCAGCAGGTCGGCCAGGCGCTCGGCCTCGGCAATTTCACCGGCACCATCGTCGTGATGCAGAGCAAGACGCTCTTCGTCTGCCTCGGCGTCTGCCTCCTCACCTCCGGCGCGATCGTCATGCTCTGGCTCGGTGAGCAGATCACCCAGCGCGGCATCGGCAACGGCACGTCCGTCCTGATCACCGTCGGCATCCTCGCCGACATCCCCGGCGCGCTCACTTCCTTCGTCGACATGACCTTCGGCGGCAAGGTCGGCGCCGCCGCCGCCAACTCCCACGGCTGGGAGAAGGCCGCGGGCATGGTCCTCCTCTTCGTCGCCGTCACGGCCGCGATGGTCGCCATCAACCAGGCCGTCCGTAAGATCCCCATCCAGTACGCCCAGCGCATGGTCGGCCGTAAGATGTACGGCGCGCAGACCAACTACCTGCCGCTCAAGGTCAACTACGCGGGCGTCATGCCGGTCATCTTCGCCGGCGCCATCATGAGCTTCCCGCCCATGCTGCTCAACCCGCTGAGCACCTACTTCCCGACGCTCGCCTTCCTCCGCGACTGGGCTGACTTCTTCTCCCGCAACAACGGCTTCTACTACACTCTGTATTCGGTGCTGATCTTCGGTTTCAGCTACTTCTGGATCTCGATCATGTTCCGCCCGGTGCAGATCGCCGACGACCTCAAGAAGAACAACGGTTACATCCTGGGCGTCCGGCCTGGCGAGCACACCGCCCAGTTCCTGGATTTCGTGATGACCCGCCTGACGCTGGCCGGCTCCGTCTTCCTGCTCATCATCGCGCTGATGCCGGACCTCTTCATCCTCCAGCTCAGCTTCCCCCAGCGCCTCGCCACCTTCCTCGGCGGCACCGGCGGCCTGATCACCGTGGGCGTGATGCTGGACACCATGCGCCAGGTCGAGACCTACCTCCTCCAGCGCAACTACGAAGGCTTCCTGAAGAAGGGCCGCATCGGGGGCGTCCCCGTCCCGGCCCCCGGCCTGCGCAACGAAGGCGATGCCGCCGTCCTCGGTTCGCTCGAGCGCACCTGCCTGCTGCTGTTCCTCCTCGGCGTCGCCGCCTGGGTCGTGAACCATTTCGTCTGGGCCGCTCGCTGAGCCTCGTCGGATGATCGACCTCAAGGCCCCGGATGAAGTCAGC
>RDYO01000088.1 GCA_004293385.1 Verrucomicrobiota bacterium | reverse complement strand
CGTCGCGCCGATCGCGCTCGCCGACACCTTGTCGCTCGACGTCGGCCGTCCGCTCGGTCTCACGTGCGATGACCCGGCGCTGCCCGTCGACGGCACGAACCTCGTGCTCAAGGCCGCGGCCGCTTACGCGCGCCGTCGTCCCTCCGCGCCGACCGGACACTTCCATCTCACCAAGCGCGTGCCGCATGGCGCCGGCCTCGGTGGCGGGAGCGCCGATGCCGCCGCGGCTTTGCGTCTGCTCGATCGCGCGTCGGGCGACCCCCTCGGCCCCGAGGTGCTCGAAGCGCTCGCGGCGGAAGTCGGTTCCGACTGTCCTTTCTTCGTGCGAGGCCAGGCAGCGGTCATGCGGGGAAGGGGAGAGCGACTGGATATCCTGCCGGCCGCCGCCCGCGCCGCTTTGGCCGGACGTAAGGTCGTCCTCGCCAAGCCGCCTTTCGGCGTGCCGACGCCCGAGGCCTATGGTCTGCTCGCCCACGCCGGGAAGTATCGTCCGGTCGCGCAGGCCGAAGCCGAGCTCGCGGCCTGGCTCGCCCGGCCTACCGACGATCCCGTGAGGCTGGGTAACGACCTCGCGGACCCCGTCTTCTCCAAGTATGTCGCCCTGCCGGCCGGCCTGGCCTCTTTCCGCCGTGTGACCGGGTCGGAGTGGCAGATGACCGGCAGCGGCAGCGCCTGTTTCGCCTGGGTCGAGGACGGTTTCGACCAAGCCGGCTTGCGTGCGGACGCCATGCGGGTCTGGGGGCCCGGGGCATGGGTGGCGGAGACCGTTATTTCGGCTTAGTTTCGGCTTTACTGTCGGCCATCGGGTCGCCAAGTTGCGATTCACTATCACCCATGGGAAGCCTCAAGAAGAAGCGTCGTCTGAAGATGAACAAGCACAAGCGCCGCAAGCGCTCGAAGGAAAATCGCCATAAGAAGCGTCTCTGGGGCTGATTAACCCCACCTTCGGTCCGATCCGGGCGGCTCAAAAGGCCGCCCGGCTCTTTTTCGGGCTTGCTCCGACCTGACCCGTTCCCAAACCTCAACCTTCCAACCGACTCAGACCATGCCCCGCGAAATCGTCATCATTGAATGCACCGAAGCCCGTAAGGAGGGTAAGCGCCCTTCCCGTTACATGACCACCCGTAACAAGAAGCTTTCCCAGGAGAAGGTGGAGCTCAAGAAGTACAACCCCTCCATGCGCCGCCACACGCTGCACAAGGAGATCAAGGGCTAAGCTTCCTGTTCCCCTAAGCCAGAAGGGCCGGCCGCAGCGATGCGAGCCGGCCCTTCTGTTTGGCGGGGAGAAGGCGGGAGCCTCAGGCGGGCTTGCCGCCGCGGCGCAGCTGACGCCAGCGCGCGCGGTGGTGACGGGTCCAGTCGAGCAGGGCGCGTTCGAAACCGATGTCGCAACCGGCCTTCTCGGACTCGATCCACTTATGACGGAGGATCTCTTCGCGCTCGGCGAGGAACTCCGCGTAAAGAGAAGAACGCGCGGCCAGGTCGGCGGCGGGCTGCGTCTTGGACGGCTCTTCTCTCATGCTTGCGATGAATCTAGGGGAAAATCCGGCTGCGTGGCAAGCCGGAGGCGAACGGGTGACTTTACGAAGCCTTTTCCAAGCCGTTCAGGACCGTCAGGCCGATCGAACGGAAGACGCGGGCCGGATTACCGTCCGGGTGGCTGATCACCACGGGAATGCCGTGGTCGCCGCCCTGGCGGATGGCCGGGTCGAGCGGGACTTCGCCGAGCAGGATCGAGTCGAGGGCCGTGGCGACCTTGAGACCGCCTCCCTGACCGAAGAGATACTGACGGGAGCCGTCCGCGCCCTCGAGGAAGCTCATGTTCTCCGCCACGCCGAGGATGGGCACGCCGACCTTGGCGAACATCGCCGCGCCGCGCAGCGCCACGGAGACAGCCGCGGTCTGCGGGGTCGTCACGATGATCGCGCCGCTCAGGGCCATCGACTGGGCGATGGAGAGCTGGGCGTCACCGGTGCCCGGGGGGAGGTCGATCAGCAGGACGTCGAGTTCGCCCCAGCGGACGTTCGTGGCGAACTGCGAGATGGTCTTCATGATCATCGGACCACGCCAGACCACGGGGGCGTCGGCGTCGATGAGGAGGCCCATGGACATCACCTTCACGCCGAAGTTCTCCAGGGGGATGAGGGTGTCTCCATCGAGCTGGGGGCGGGCGTTGACCCCGATCATCAGGGGGACCGAGGGGCCGTAGATGTCGCAGTCCATCAGGCCGACCCGACCCGGGCGGCCCCGCTCGGCGAGGTCGCGGGCTAAGGCGCAGGCCAAGTTCACGGCGAAGGTGGACTTGCCGACCCCGCCTTTGCCGCTGGCGACGGCGATGATGTGCTTCACTTGGCCGACGCCGGCGTCGGCGGGGAGCTTCGTGGGGGCGGCAGGCGCGGCCGCCGCGGGGGCGCCCTTGGGGACGGTGACGGTGATGGCGATCTCGGGCTGGCGGGCGCCCAAGGCCTTGAGCGCGGCCTCGATTTCGGCGTAGAGTTTCTTCGGGACCTCGGGGTCGGCGCTGGTCACGGCCAAGCCGACGCTGACCTTGCCGTCGAGGGTCACCTCGATGCCTTTGACCAGGCCGAACGACACGATGTCCCGGCTGTAGCCGGGGTAGCGGATCTGGCCGAGGGCCTTCTGGACGGATTCCTTATCGAGCGACATCAGCGGGATTGAACTCCCCGCCCAACCTAGGTCAAACTGCTAACCTTCTAATCCCCTTCCTCGATGCGTTTCCTCGCCCTCCTCGCCGCCTTCCTCGTCGCACCTCTCTTCGGCCAGAACGTGGTCGTGAACGATGACATCGCGGCGCTCGCCGCCAAGGGCGTCGTCTCCGTCGCCGTCGTCTCGGACGATCCGGCGCTCGGCAGTCTCGTCCAGTTCGCGCTCTCCGCCCACGGCGCGATCCAGGTCTCGCCTTCTTCCTCCGTCAAGCTGCGCATCGGCCGTACGGCGAACACCGCCGTCGTCGCCTGCGAGAACGCCGCCTACGCCTTCACGACGAACGTCGAAGCCCGCGACGAAGACCAGCTCGCGCTCAAGGTCGCCGACGCCGCGATCGTCGGCCTCGGCCGTCGCTGGCAGCTCAAGCCGCTCTACGCCGACACGAAGGTCGCCTTCGTCTCGCGCTTCACCGGACACGCCGAGATCTACGTCACCAACCTCGCCCGCTCCAAGACGATGCGCCTGACGAACTACCGCAACACCTCGATCGGCCCCCGCTGGTCGGCCGACGGCTCGCGCGTCTTCTTCATCTCGTCCTTCCGCTCCAACTGGCCCGAGATCTTCTCGACCAACGGGATCGGCGAAGCCGCCAAGGTCATCACCAACGTGCGCGGCGCCCTCGGCGCGGCCAGCAGCGGTCCCGACGGTCGCATCGCGTTCGCCTCCTCCAACAAGGAGACGATGGACATCTTCGTCGCCGGTCCGCAGGGCCAGTCGCCGGTCCGCGTCATCAAGGCCCCGAACAAGCAGTGGGTGAACACCGACCCTTCCTGGTCGCCCGACGGCGCGCGTTTCGCCCTCACCGGCGGCCCGACGGGTCGTCCGGGCATCTATCTCGCCAACTCTTCCGGCGGCGCCCTGCAGCCCGTCGCCACCGGCTTCAGCTACAGCACCGAGCCGCGCTGGAACCCGGTCTTCCCCAACCAGCTCGTCTTCACCTATCAGTCGGGCAGCCTGCGTCTCGGCGTCATCGACCTCGCCGCGGGCAGCGTCCGTTCCATCGAGACCGCGAGCCCGGCCGCCCTTGCGCACGCGTCGTGGTGCGCCGACGGTCGTCACCTCGTGGCCGCCCAGGGTGATTGGCTGGCGATCGTGGACAGCGTGACCGGCAAGGTCACGCGCCTGACGCCGGTGAGCCTCGGACGCTGTTCCGAGCCGGACTGCTGGACGCCGCGCGCGCGCTGAGCGACGTCACTTCTTCGCGGGTTTCGTCTTCGCGCCGCTGTTCTGGCGGTCGCGTTCGCGCACAAAGTTATAATCGCTCAAGGTGCTGCGCAGGACGGAGAAGGTCGCTTTGACGTCGCCGTCCTGACGTTGCAGCAGCGCCGCGGACGTTTCGATCCGCAGGCTCAGCGGGTTGGCCGTGGCACCGGCAACGATCCCGAGCACGAGCAGGCCGAGGAAGGCGCCGACCTGGACCCGGCGATGCGCGCGCCAGATGCCGCGCGTCTCCTCTTCCTTGCGGACGATGGCCGTCACGGCCTGCGACTGCGTGAAGCCGTCGATGTTCACCGCGTCGGCCAGTCCGTAGGCCAGCAGGCGCCGGCGCGTGGGGTCGTCGATGCGGTTGGCGGCGCTGATCTGTTCGGCCGCGCTGGCCGGGGGCTTCGCGGTCCGGATCTTGAGTCCTGAGCCGGACGGGAAAAAATCCGCGACGGTCCGCCAGACGTCTTCTTCGGCCAATCGGCAGGGCTGATCGGGCGTCACTTCGCCGGAAGCGAGCAGGGCGACGACCTCGGCCTCGGGGAGGGCGGCGGTGATTTCTTCGCCGGATTGGAGGTGAAAACTACGCATGGTGCCGAGCCGGAGGACGGTGAACCTGACTATGGTCGCCTCCGACGGGGTCGCAAGGCGATTGGGCCTTCAATACCCTTTGCAAATCGGGCCGGACCTCTTTTTCATAGACCTCGCTCGATGGGCAACCAAGGCATCAATCAATCGCAGAAGCAGGTGCAAGGCCTCGTCCTCACGCCGCAGCTTCGCCAGTCGCTCCGCATCCTCCAGGTGCCTGCGGCCGAGCTCCTGCGTGAGATTTCCTCCGAATTGGCCTCCAACCCCCTGCTGGAGGAGGTCGAGCCGGTCTCCAATGAGAGCCTGGACGCGCCGATGCCGTCCGAGGAGCCGGAGGACGACGGCCCCCGCGAACTTTCCCTCGGCGACGACGATTTCGACGCGCTGAAGCGCATGAAGGAGGACTGGGACGAAAGTTACTACGAAGAGATCCGTTCCCAGGGCTACACCCAGGAAGACGAAGAGCGCCGCCGGCACATGCTCGAATCGGCCACCGGTGAAGCCTCGCTGTCGGAGCATCTCGCCGACCAGGCCCGGACGGCCAGCGACGATGCCGCGGTCCAGGAGGCGCTGAAGCTCCTCATCGCTTCGCTCGACGAACGCGGCTTCGTGGAGGAAGACCTCTCGACCCTGGCGCTCCGTTCCGGCCAGCCCTACGAGGCCGTGATGACGGCCCATACGCTGCTGATGGCCTTCGATCCGCCCGGCATCGGCGCCCGCGACCTCCGCGAATGTTTCCTCGCCCAGCTCCGCCAGCGCGGACGGGGCCTGTCCACCGCGGCCCGGCTCATCAGCGACTGTTGGGAGCCCATGATGGGCCGTCGTCTCGAGGAGTGCGCGCGCATCCTCGACGTCGAGCTCGACGACATCCGTGAGGCCCTCGCCGAACTGGCCAAGCTCGAGACCGTCCCGGCCCGCCGTTTCGCCCGCGACGACAATCGCGTCGTCACGCCGGACGCCACCGTCGAACTCGGTTCCGACGGCAAATGGAAGGTCATCATGGACGACCGCCATGTGCCGAAGCTCCGTCTCGCGCCTGCTTACAAGGACATGCTCGCCGGCCAGGCCCTCGGCGAGAAAGAGCGCACCTACATCCTCGAGCGCATGCGTCAGGGTAAGTTCCTGATCGGCGCCATCGAGGAACGTCAGCGCACCATCGAGAAGCTCGCGCACATCATCCTCGAGCGGCAGGCCGACTTCTTCGAGCACGGCCCCTCGCGGCTGCGCCCGCTGACGATGACCGACGTCGCGAAGGAGATGGGCGTGCATGAGACGACCGTCGGCCGCGCCGCGGCCAACAAGTGGATGCTCACGCCGCATGGCCTCCGCGAATTCCGTTGGTTCTTCACTTCCGGCGTCTCGACTTCCGATGGCGGCACCGTCGCCCAGGAAGGCGTGCAGGAAATGATCGCCGATATCCTCGCCCGCGAAAACCCCGCCGAGCCCCTGGCCGACGAGGCCATCACCGCCGAGCTGCGTAAACGCGGGGTCCAGATCGCCCGCCGTACCGTCGCGAAGTATCGCGAAGCGCTGGGCCAGCCTTCGGCGCACATGCGCCGCAAGCGCCTCTGATCAGGCGAGCCGGCCGAGGACGGAGTCCCAGCCGAAGTTCGCCATGTCGGGGAAGAGGAACTGCACGCCGGCGGTCCGGCCGTCGGGCAGGCGCGCGGGCGCGGCCACGACGGGCAGTCCTGCGAGCGAGGCCGGGGCGTTGAGCGCGAGGAGGCGTCGGCGGTGGGCGTCGTCCGTGGCGGCCTTGCTCACCGCTCCGCCGAAGGTCGCCGGCATCGCGATGAAATGATGGCGGCGGAAGATCGTGCGGAAGGCGTCGGCGATGCGCGCACGCGCCGCCTCGGCCGTGCGGAGTTCGTCGTAGGTACGACGCCGACCCGCATCGAGGCGGGCCCAGACCGTCGGATCGTATTCTGCGCGGCGGCGTTCGAGCCAGCCCGCATGGACCCGTGCGGCGGCGTGGCCGCCGAGGACCGGATAGACGTCGGCGGCGTCGGCGCACGCGAGGCGCAGCAAGGTGGCGGCCGCGACATCGTCCTCCTGGGCGCCGGCCTTGAGAGCGACGGCGCGCATGGCCGCGAGATCGGCGGCGGGGATGCCTAAGCCGAGGTCGCCGACCCAGAGGCCTGCGCCCGCCGGCGGGGCTTCGCCGAGCACGGCGGCCGAGACCTGACGGAGGTCGCCGGCTGAGCGGGCGATCCAGCCTTGGGTGTCGTAGCCCGGCGAAAGCGGGAAGATATCGCCGACGGGCGCGACGTCGGGCGAGAGGCGCAGGCCCCAGACGCCGCAGTAGCCGCAAGGGACGCGGATCGAGCCGGCCGTGTCGGTGGCGAGCGCGAACGGCACGAGGCCTCGGGCGACGGCGAAGGCCGAGCCGGAGCTGGAGCCGCCCGCGAGCAGGTCGGGGCGCGTCGG
The DNA here is from genome assembly GCA_004293385.1 of Verrucomicrobiota bacterium. Lineage (GTDB taxonomy): Bacteria > Verrucomicrobiota > Verrucomicrobiia > Opitutales > UBA953 > UBA953. The sequence continues at coordinate 4,230 of RDYO01000088.1, read as the reverse complement.
ATGCGGGCAATCGCCGTAGTGCGGATTCTCACCGCTCAGCCCGAAGGCGAATTCATTGAGCTGCGTGCGGCCGCACTCGATGGCGCCGGCATCATTTTCGAAAGCGGCGGGGAGCGAAGACGTCGCGCGCGCGGCGCCGATTTCCTGCGGGAGGAACGTCGAGCCCGCGAAGGTCGGCTCGTGCTGCCGGAAATAAAGGTCCTTCGTCAGGAACGGCACGCCGCCGAGGGCCGATTCGCGGAGCGGCCAAGCCTCCTCGAAGCGCCGCGTCAGCGTGCGCGTGTCGGGCAGGCCGCATAGGGCCGCCCTTTGTTCCGCCGGGGCCATTTCGGCCAGCTTGAGCAGGAAAGCCTCCGCCGCCATACGCGGACCACGCGTGAGCGTGAACTCGCGCCAGTCTTCGACGGACTGCGGCAGCAGGGTCACAGCGCGAGCGGGACGCCCGGTTCGGGGTCATGCACGCGGGTGCCGGGCAGGGCGGCCGCGAGGGTCTCCTTCATCCACGCGCGCGCGGGCGGATCGCCGTGCGTCAGGACGATGTCCTTCGGCGAGACGGATTTCGCGAAGTCGACGAGCTCCTCACGGTCGGCATGGCCGCTGAGGTGGAAGCGTTCGACCTTGGCGCGCAGGGTCGCGGTGTGGTCCAGGGTCTTGAACTTGAATTCGCCGCCGGGGTTCATGCCGATGAGCTCGCCGCCGGGGGTCTCCGGATCGCAGTAGCCGACGAAGAACACCGCGTTCTCCTCGTGGTCGATCATGTTCGCGGCGACGCGCCAGGCGGGCGTCTTCTCGACGAGCATGCCGCTCGAGAGGAGGTAGATGCCGCGTTCGGGCATGTTCTTGCCCGGCTGCACGTACTTGCGCGAAAGGGGCAGGATGCCGAGGTCGCGGAGGACCTGACGGCTGAACTTCACCTGCTTGGTCTTGCGGCTCGCTTCGTCGAGGTAGTCGCAGAGGTCGAGGCCGAGGCCGGAGCAGAAGATCGGCACGTCGGCCAGGTTGCCCGCGTCGGCGGCTTCCTGGAGCAGCAGGAGGATCTCCTGCATGCGGCCGAAAGCGAAGGCCGGGAGGAGCACCGAGCCGCCTTCGTCGCAGACTTCGTTGATCGCCTTGATGAGGCGCTGCTCTTCCTTGCCGCGGTTGAACCCGGGAGTCGTCGCCGTGGCTCCGCGCGTGCATTCCATCACGAGGGTGTCGACCGGCGTGCGCGGGAAGTTGGCGCCGGCGACCGTGCGCTGGGCCTGGAAATGGACGTCCCCGGTGAAGAAGTGCTTCTTCTTCCGGTGTTCGACGAGGCAGCCGACCGCGCCGGCCACGTGGCCTGCGAGATGGAAGGAAAGGGCGACCTCTTCGCCGCCGCGGCCGATGACGCGCGGGTTGGCCAGAGGCACCGCCGCGAGGGCGTGCTCGACGCGTTCGACGTCGGTCTCGACGTAGAGAGGGTAGTCGGCGTTGCCGGTCTCCTCGCGCTGGCGCTTCATCACCTGGATGGAGTTGCTCAGCAGGCGGCGGACGAAGAGCGTCGTGGCGCCGGAAGCGTAGACGCGGGCCGACGGGTGCTGCTTGAGCAGGAGCGGGAGCGAGCCGAGGTGGTCGAGGTGGCAGTGCGTGAGGATCACGCCGTCGACCGAGCCCTGGATCTTGTCGATCTGCGGGAGCGCCTTGCGGCCGTCGAGCTTGGGGTGGAGGCCGCAGTCGAACACCAGTCGCAGGCCGCCGAATTCGGCGAGCATGCAGTTGGCGCCGATTTCACGGCCGGAGTTGAGGTCGGTAAGTCGCATCAGGAAGGGTCGGGCGGGGGCGTCATCGCGAAGACCGGGATGCGCGTGAAGACGCGTTCGCCGGTCGAGGTCGTGCCATGGAAGGAGCCTTCGGCCGTCCGCGGGCCGCCGGCCAGGTGGTAGCTGTTGTAAGAGAACTGCTCGCCCGGGGGCAGGGTGGGGGTCTCGCCCACGATGCCGTCGCCCTCGAAGATCTCGATCTCGCCGTCCGGCGAGCGGATGATCCATTTCCGGCCGAGCAGCTTGACCGTCTCCTGGGAGAGGTTGCTGATGGTCAGGAAGTAGACGAAGGCGTGCGGGGTTTCCGGGGGGAAGTTCGCATCCCGGTGGTGGGACACCTTGTCGACGGTGACCCTGAGGCCTGGGAGTTCCTTTCCGGTAGCTTGCACGTGAACCAAGACAAGAGGGCTTGGCCGCCTTTAGGAAGCCATAAATGGGGCAATCGTCGGCCCTATTGACCTTCCCTTCTTGCCCCTTGGGGCGGACGACCTTTGATGAGGTTCGGATGTCCACCCTCGCCGATCGCAAGCGCAACCTCGGGCGCGTCCCGGTGAAGTGGATCGTGCTGGCCGCTTACGTCCTCCTGGTCCTGGTCTCCCGTTGGGTCACCTCGGCCGACCGCCTGCCCAAACCCGAGCTGGCCCATGTCATCGAGGTCGCCCAGGTCGGTTCCGCCGGCGCGTCCGGTGCGCTCCCGGTCGTCGTGGTGCCGAGCCTGCCGGCCCGAGGAGAGCAGGACTGGCGCCGGACCTTCCTTGATGGCCAGGCCGCCGGCCTCGGCCCGGTCTATGCCGTACGCTGGCCGACCGCCCTCCATCGCTCGCGCGCCTCGATGGGCGACGACGTCCTCGCCGCCGACCTGCTCTTGGCGTTAGAAGCCCGCTTTGGGAAAGGACGTTTCCACCTGGTCGGTGAAGGCATGGGCGGGGCGGTCGCCCTGTCGCTGGCCCACCGGCATCCGGGCCGCGTCGCTTCGCTGACGTTCGTCTCCGCGCCCGGCGCTCAGGAATACACGCTCCTCGGCAACGCCGTCGCCAACAAGTTCGTCTACTTCTTCCACCACCTTCCGTTCGTGCTGTTCGACGTCGCCACGCCCCACTTCGGGCTGGCCGACCGCCTGCCGTATAACCGCGGTTACTCCGGCGTGTTCTTCGACAGCGACCTGTCCGACGCCAAGTCGATGCTGCGGGCTTGGAACGGACCCGCGCTGCTCGTCCACGGCAAGTCCGACTGGATCGCGCCGGTCGACGCCGCCCGCTACTCCGTCAAGCTGATGCCGCAGGCGCGCTTGCTCGAACTCGAAGGCGGCCATGGCGAGGAGGTCGCCGACGCCGCGGCTCCGCAGGTCGCGGGATTCATCGCCGCCGCCGAGGCCGGCAAGGCGGTCAGTCGCCCGGCCCCCGTCGTGGCGACCGAGCCTTATCCGGAGCTGGTGGTGTCCGACGGCGCGCGTTTCTGGATCCTGATTCTCATCATCATTCTCTGCACCTTCGTGGCCGAGGATCCCACCTGCCTCGCCGCCGGCCTGCTGGCCGCCGAGGGCATCATCGGTTTCTGGTGGGCCGCTCTCGCCTGCACGGTGGGCATCTTCATCGGGGACATGGTGCTCTACTCGCTGGGCCGTTGGCTCGGGCGCGGGGCGCTCCGTCGCGCGCCGCTGAAGTGGATCGTCAAGGAGCATGAGATCGACCGCATGGCCGGCTGGTTCGGTTCGCCCCGCGGCATGCTCGTGATCGTGAGCTCGCGTTTCATCCCCGCCAGCCGCGTCCCGACCTTCGTGACCGCGGGCATCCTGCGCCTCGGCCTGCCGCGCCTTTCGATGCTGCTCTTCACCGCGGCGCTCGTCTGGACGCCGGTGCTCATGCTCCTCGGCAGCACGCTGGGTCCGCCCTTCATGGAGCAGTTCCCGCGCTACAAGCAGTACGCGGCTTGGATCGTGATCGGGCTCTTCGCCCTCATCTGGATCGTCACCCACTGGATCGTCCCCGCCATGACCTGGCGCGGACGGCGCGAGATCGTCATGAAGGTCCGCGGGCTGATGCAGCCCTCCCTCTGGCCCGGCTGGCTGCTCTACCTGCCGGTGCGCCTGGGCATCGTGCTCCTGAGCCTCCGCCATCGCCGCCTGACCGCTTTCGCTTCGGCCAATCCCGCCCTCGGCCGCATCGGCGGATTCATCGGCGATTCCAAGTCGCTCCTCCTCCGTCCGTTCCAGCGTGATTCGCGCTGCTGTCCGACGCTCGCGCTTTCGTTGGAGGATACGCACGAAGAACGGATCAAGGAAGCCGCCGCGTTCGCGGCCTGCCATGGTTTCCCGGTCATCTTCAAGCCCGAGGTCGCCGAGGACGGCGCAGGCCTGCGTTTCGTGCACACCCAGGAGCAGCTCGAACGCCTCGTCCGCGGGGCGCAGGAAGATTTCCTGCTCCAGAAGTTCATCCCCGGTTTCGAGTTC
>RDYO01000074.1 GCA_004293385.1 Verrucomicrobiota bacterium | reverse complement strand
TTGGGCAAGTCAGGATTCCTTACGGGCAGTCCAGACCAGCACGACCCAGCCTGCGATCAACCACAACCCTCCGATCGGCGTGATGGCGCCGAACCAACGCGGCGCGCCCAAGGCCATCGCGTAAAGCGTCCCGGCGAAGGTCACGGACCCCATAGCCCAAAGGAGCGACGGCAAAGCAGAGCGCGAGGCGATGGCGCCGATGGCGACGGCGTGCGTCAGCAGATAGAAGGTCGCCGTCTCCCACCAACCAGCGGCTTCGGGGATGAGTGCGAAACGTTCCTTGAGCCCATGCGCGCCGAAGGCCCCGAGCGCGATGGCGATCGCGCCGAGCAGCCCTGCGGTGACCAGGCGGTTCATCGCTTAGGCGCCGGTGTCGGCGCCGCTCTTCTTCTGCGTGAAGACGAGGCCCTTCTCGCCGACGGTGACCAGGCGGTTCATCGCTTAGGCGCCGGTGTCGGCGCCGCTCTTCTTCTGCGTGAAGACGAGGCCCTTCTCGCCGACCGAGACGATGACCGGTTCTTCCTTGTTGTAGTCGTCGCGCAGGATGGATTCGGCGAGCGGGTCTTCGAGGAGACGTTCGACCGCACGACGGAGCGGGCGGGCGCCGTATTTCTCGTCCCAGCCGTTGTCGACCAGGTAGCCGCGGGCGGCTTCGTTGACCACGAGCTTCACGCCCAGGTCGAGGAGGCGCTTGGCGACCTTGTCGACTTCGATGTCCACGATCTTGGTCATGTGGACCTTCGCGAGCTGCTGGAAGATGACGATGTCGGTGAGGCGGTTGAGGAACTCGGGCTTAAAGGCGCGCTTGGTCTCGTCCATGATACGGTCCTTGAGCTTCTCGTAGTCGCGGGTGGAGTCCACGCCGACGTCGAAGCCGACCGAGTTGTTGCGCTGCAGCACGTCGGCCCCGACGTTGGACGTCAGGATGATGATCGTGTTGCGGAAGTCGACGACGCGACCGAGCGAGTCGGTCAGGCGGCCGTCTTCGAGGGCCTGCAGGAGGAGCTGGATGACGTCCGGGTGGGCCTTCTCGATCTCGTCGAAGAGCACGACGGAGTAAGGCTTGCGGCGTACCGCCTCGGTGAGCTGGCCGCCTTCGTCGTGACCGACGTAGCCGGGCGGCGAGCCGATGAGGCGGGAGACCGTGAACTTCTCCATGTACTCGGACATATCGATCTGGATGACCGCGTCCTTCTCGCCGAACATGCGTTCAGCCAGGGAGCGGGCCAGGAGCGTCTTGCCGACGCCGGTGGGACCGAGGAAGAGGAAGGAGCCGATCGGACGGCGCGGATCCTTGAGGTCGGCGCGGGAGCGACGGAGGGCGCGGGCGACGACTTCGCAGGCGCGGTCCTGGCCGATGACGGCCGTCTGCAGGTCCTTCTCGAGCTCGAGGAGTTTCTTGGTCTCCTTCTTCTCGAGACGGTTGAGGGGCACACCCGTCCAGTCGGCGACGATGTGGAGCATCTCCTCTTCGCCGACGACGATACGCTTTTCGTCGCGCTTCTTGCGCCAGTCCTCGAGCATCTTCTCGCGCTTGGCGCGGAGCTTCTTCTCCGTGTCGCGGAGGTTGGCGGCTTCCTCGAACTTCTGGTTGCGGGAGGCGTCTTCCTTCTGCTGCACGACCTTGTCGATCTCGGTCTGGACGACGTCGATGTCGGCCGGGATGTTCAGGGAGCGGATGCGGGCGCGGGCGCCGGCTTCGTCCATGACGTCGATGGCCTTGTCAGGCAGGTGGCGGGCGGTGATGTAACGGTGCGAGAGGCGGACGGCGGCCTCGATGGCGGCGTCGGTGTATTCGCACTTATGGTGCTCCTCGTACTTCGAGCGGATGCCGCGCAGGATGAGGACGGCGTCTTCCGGCGTCGGGTCGTCGACCTTGACGGACTGGAAGCGGCGCTCGAGAGCGGCGTCCTTCTCGATATGCTTACGGTACTCCGAAAGCGTGGTGGCGCCGACGCACTGGATCTCGCCGCGGGAAAGCGCGGGCTTGAGGATGTTGGACGCGTCCATCGCGCCTTCGGCGGCGCCGGCGCCGACGATCGTGTGCATCTCGTCGATGAACAGGATGACGTTCTTGGCGCGCTTGATCTCGTCCATGATGCCCTTGATGCGCTCTTCGAACTGACCGCGGTATTTCGTGCCGGCGACCATCAGGGCGAGGTCGAGGGTGATGACCTTGCGGTCGAGAAGGATCTCCGGGACGACGCCCGAGGCGATCTCCTGGGCGAGGCCTTCGACGATGGCGGTCTTGCCCACGCCGGCTTCGCCGATGAGGACAGGATTATTCTTCGTGCGGCGGCAGAGGATCTGCACCACGCGGCGGATCTCCTCCTTGCGGCCGATGACGGGGTCGAGTTCGCCGGCCTTGGCGAGCTCGGTGAGGTCGCGACCGAAGGTCTTGAGCAGCGAGAGACGTTCGCCGCGGCCCGGACGGGCGCCCTCTTCGGAGGAAGAGCGGCGGGAGGGAGGCGGAGCATCCTCCGAGGAGTCTTCCGACGGAGGAGGCGTATCGCCGTCCTTCTTCTCGGACTCGTCGGCGGCGGAAGGATCGATGTCCGCGAGGATCTCTTTGCGGCAACGCTCCAGGTCGACGTCGAGCTGCTGCAGGACGCGGGCGGCGACGCCCTCCCCTTCCTTCAGGAGGCCGAGGAGGATGTGTTCGGTGCCGACGTAGGCGTGGCCGAGGGCGCGAGCCTCGGTGACGGCGTGAG
>RDYO01000073.1 GCA_004293385.1 Verrucomicrobiota bacterium | reverse complement strand
GGCAAGTTCTCGCGCACGGTCCAGAACCTGCTCGCCAACCTCCGCGGTCTCCCGGAAGACCGCGGACGTTCCAGCGACCGTCCGCTCAAGACGATCGACGATGCGGTGCAGGATGCCTTCAAGAAGCTGCGTCTCGACAAGCCCGTGCCCGAGACGGCCATCGTCGCGCACTGGCTGGAGCTCCTGCCGCTGAAGCTCGCGAAACGCTCCGCGCCGCTCCGCGTGCTCGAAGGCGGCAAACTCGTCGTACAGTGCGAGAATTCCGTCATCAAGTCCGAGATCCGCTTCCACGAACGCGCCATGCTGGCGAAGATCAGGCTCCTGCGCGGCTGCCAAGAGGTCCGCGCGATCAGCTTCGTCAACGCCTGATCAGTTCGACTTCGGCTCGAACGGACGCTGGAAGACGTCCTTGAAGTCGTAGACGTCCTTGAAGTCCTCGAGGTCATCTTCCTCGGAGCGGCCGAACAGGCCGGTCTCGATGATGTTGAAGACCACGTTGCCGACGTCGACGGACTTACGCAGGCCCCAATTGTGAAGCAGCGGATAGGACATCGGGCCGTAGGTCTCGAGCACGTGCTGGCGGAAACCTTCGAGCAGCTGCGGGCCGGAGACATGCCGGTTCACGATGCTCTTCCCCTTCTTGGGTTCGCCGTGGACGATCTTCTGGGCGTGGTCGAGGCCGAGACGCACGACGTCATAAGCCTGCGGCTGATAGCGGGCGTCCTTCAAGCGGATGAGGCGGACAGCTTCGTCGAAATCCATGATCAGAGCTTGGCGAGTTCGGCGAGGAGCCGGGCGTTCTGGGCTTCGGTGCCGACGGTGAGGCGGAGCCAGCCCGTCATGCCGTAACCGCGGAGAGGACGGACGATGACGCCCGCCTTCTGCAAGGTCGTGAAGGCCTCTTCGGCCTTGGGGATCTGCGCCGCCAGGAAGTTGGCCTTGCCGTCGATGAAGGCGAAGCAGAGCTGCGTGAGACCGGCGGAGAGCTGGGCGATGCCGGCGGCATTGACCTCGCGGGTAAGGCGCACGAAAGCATCGTCGTCGAGGGCGGCCTCGGCGGCGGCCAAGGCCGGCAGGTTGACGTTGAAGGGCTGGCGGACGCGGTTGAGCAGTCCGCAGACTTCGGTCGAACCCATCAGGTAACCGACGCGCAGGCCGGCGAGCCCGTAGGCTTTGGAGAAAGTGCGGGACAGGACGACCTTGCGGCCGGACTTCATCAGCGGTCGCAGATCAGCCGAAGCTTCGAGGTATTCCGTGTAGGCCTCGTCGAGGCAGAAGATGACGTCTTCAGGCAGCGAAGCGGCGAAAGCCAGGATGTCCGCCGGATCATCCGTGCCGCCGGTCGGGTTGTTGGGGCTGGCCAGGAAGACTATGCGGGTCTTGGCCGTGACCGCGGCGCGCATGGCCTTCAGGTCATGACGGTAACCGGGCATCGGCACTTCCACCGGGGTGGCGCCGAAGAGCATCGTGGCGAGCTTGTAGACGATGAACGCCTGCGAGCCGAAGACGACCTCGTCGCCGGGACGGAGGAAAGCCTGGGCGAGCAGGATCATCACTTCGTTGGAACCGTTGCCGATGACGAAGTTGCCGGGCTCGAGCGCCCACTTCTTCGCGAGTTTCTCGCGCAGGAAAGTACAGCCGCCGTCGGGGTAGAGATGGCAGTTATCCAGGGCCTTCTTGGCGGCGGCCAGACCCAAGGGCGACGGGCCCAGAGGATTCTCGTTGGAAGCGAGTTTGATGACCGCGGAAGGCTCCAGCCCGAATTCACGGGCGACGACTTCGATGGGCCGGCCAGCCTCGTAGACGGGCTGGGTCAGCACAGGGCGATTGGCGAGGTCGGCGTAGGTGGCCATGCGTGGAACACTCATGAGGGAGAATCCCCTCAAGGCAAGCGTCCGCATGTCGCCTCCCCGCTTGCCAGCGAGGGGGGAGGCAGGTAGACGAACGCGCATGAAAATCATCGTCACCGGCGCCTCCGGATTCCTCGGCCGCGAAGTCTGCCTCGCCGCCCTGCGTCGAGGCCACGAGGTGCTGGCGCTGGGCGGCTCCCGCGCGCCCGTGGTGCCCGGAGTCGCGCAGGCCCGTGCCTTCGATCTATGCTCCGAAGCCGCTCTGGAAGCCCTCGTGCTCGAAGAGTTCCCGCACGCCGTCGTGCATTGCGCTGCCTTCCCGACGATCGAAGCCTGCCAAGCCGACCCCGCCCGAGCCCAGGTGCTCAACGCCGAAGTCCCGAAGAAGCTCGCACAGCTCTGCTTCCACCTAGGCGCGAAGCTCGTCCACCTTTCGACCGACACCGTCTTCGACGGCGTCGCCGGCTCCTATCAGCATACCGACCACCCCAAGCCGCTGAATCTTTA
>RDYO01000072.1 GCA_004293385.1 Verrucomicrobiota bacterium | reverse complement strand
GCCTGGTACGACTCCCCGTTGTATTACGACATGGTGTATGCGGATTATACCCCGAAGGAGACGCGCTTCATCGAGGGCATCATGAAGAAGCATGGCCCGAAACTGGACGGGCCCATGCGCGTGTTCGAACCGGCCTGCGGTTCCGGACGTCTGCTGGAGTCGCTCGCCGCCCGCGGGCATGTCGTCCATGGTTTCGACCTGAACAAGCATCAGGTCGCCTTCGCCAAGAACCGCCTCCAGGCCAAAGGCCTGAAGGGGAGGGTGTGGCGCGATCGTCTGCAGGATTTCAAGGTGCCCAAGGGCGCCCGTTACGACGTCGCCCATTGTTTCGTCAGCACGTTCAAGTATGTCGACAGCGAAGCCGGCGCGGTCAGCTCGCTGCGTCGCATGGCCGCATCCTTGCGTCCGGGCGGCCTGCTGCTGCTCGGGCTGCACCTGACCGATTATAAGAACAGCCCGCCCGACCATGAACGCTGGATCGGCCGCAAGCCCGGCATCCGCGTCGTCAGCGATACCTGGTCCGCCCCGGCGGACCGTAAGTCCCGCACCGAGGCCATGCGTACCCGCATGCGCATCACCGAGAAGGGCAAGACCCGCATCGAGGAGACCCTCTGGGATTTCCGCACCTACTCTCCGGCTGAGCTGAAGGCCCTGCTGGCCAAGGTTTCGTCCCTCCGTCTCGTCGCCTGCCACGATTTCCATTACGACCTGACTTCGACCCGGAAGATCGACATGGAGTATTCGGACGTCCTGCTGGTGCTGAGGAAGCAGGCCTAGTTTGCGTTGCCACCGATGGGAGGGTTGGGCACGTTGGCCTCACCCCCATGCGTTTCCTCCGCTTGTTCCCCTTGCTCACGGCCGTGCTGGCTGCGTCGCACGTCGCCGGCTTCGAACTGACGCTCGATCCGGCCAAGCAGACCGTCACGGTCAAGAAGGACGCGCCGACGGAAGTCGTCCGCTATACGCTCAACGGCAAGGACCCGGATTTCTCCGCGGGCGTGTATCTCGCGCCGATCGAGCTGCCGGAAGGCGGTACGGTCAAGGCCGCGGCTTTCGACGGTAACAAGCGGGTCGGCGACGTGCGCACGCAGGTGGTGCCTGGCCCGGGTCCGAAGAACACCGCCTTGGTGCCGCTTACCCAGAACCGCGATTGGAAGTCCTACGATTGGATGATCCGTCACCACGAAATCCTCGCCCTCAACCAGCCGGGCGCCATCCGCGCCGACGTGGTCTTCCTCGGCGACTCGATCACGCACTTCTGGTCCGGCGAGCCGAAGGCGAAGCGCGTGTCCGGCAAAGACTCCTGGGCGAAGTGGATCGCTCCCCATCACCCGATCAACCTCGGCTATGGCTGGGACCGCACGGAGAACGTGCTCTGGCGCCTCCGCCATGGCGAAATCGCCGGCCTCAAGCCTAAGGCGTTCGTCGTGCTCATCGGCACCAACAACCTGTCAGGCTTCAATCCTCCGGCGGAAACCGCGGAGGGCGTGGCCGAGGTCTGCCGCGAGCTCCGTCGTCAGGTTCCGCAGGCCAAGATCCTGCTGCTGGCCATCCTGCCTCGTCAGGCCAAGCCGGACGCCACCCGCCAACGCGTGACGGATACGAACAAGCTGCTACAGTCGCATATGCTGCTCAAGTCGCAGGGGCCGCAGATCGCCGATGCTTTTCTCGATCTGACCGACAAGCTCGTCGAAGCCGACGGTAGCATCCTGAAGGAGACCATGAACGACTACCTGCATCCCACGAACAAGGGATACGAAGTCATGGGCGCCGCCATCGACGCCCAGCTCAAGGCTTGGTCGCTCTGAAGGGCAGGGACTTCAGATCCGCTTCATCACCGACTTCGCGATGCCCTGGATCGTCAGGGAGCTCGTCGGGATGAGGTCGGGGTAATTCTGGTTCTCCGCCTTGAGAAAGACCTTGGAGCCCTGCTTGATGAGGCGCTTGAGGGTCGTCTCACCGTCGATGAGCGCGGCCACGATGTCGCCGTGCTTCGGGGTGCCGGGTTCGACGATGACGGTGTCGCCGTCGTTGATGTCGGCGTCGATCATCGAGTCACCGCGGACGCGCAGGGCGAAGGATTCGGGGGCGCGGCGACGGGAGCTGGGGGAGAGGGGGACCTGCATCGAGTCCAGGACGCCGGAGGATTCAGTGTAGTCAGGGAAGCCCGCGGCGATGGAGCCGGCGAACTTCACGTTTTCGAAGGCGATGGCGTCGTCGCCGGGGCCTTCGTAGCGGATGACGGTCTCGGAGGTGTCACCGAGGACTTCCGGGACGATCTTGTAGGCGCGGGCGGCGCCGGGGATGCGCTGGAGGACGCCCTTGCGCTCGAGGGCCTGGAGGTGACCGTAGACGCCG
>RDYO01000087.1 GCA_004293385.1 Verrucomicrobiota bacterium | reverse complement strand
CCTTAACGGTCAGAGGGTGAGCACGACGACCTATCATTATGGCAACGGCATGAGTTTCATGCCTCGCCCGTAGGAATAAGTGCTGGTCGAAACACGATCTCCTCCGATGCGTCCAGTCGTGGAACTCATGCCGTTGCCATAATGATAGGTCGTCGTGCTCACCCTCTGACCGTTAAGGGTTCCAGTCGTGGTCTCGAAATTGCCGTTTCTCCATGAGGTGGTGTTTCCTCGCAGAGATCCGCTGTAGGTGGTGGTGCTGTAACGAGACTGGGCAAATGCTTCAGAACTGGCAAACATGGCCAAGAATGATAGAAGCAACGCTGCGAAGGTGTCTTTCATGTATTCTATTTAAGTTTCTATTTAAGAAAAATCCACCACTGAATTTTTCCACATCTTAAACCTGAAATCGTGGTGGTGGCTCTATACGTTTTAAGTGTTAAATGCCTGGTCATCAGGTTCTTATAATAGCAGACTGTGATAATCCCGGCGCGTAGTCTTCAGCGGGCGCCGCCGGCGGTCAGCCAGTTCTCGCTGAACGAGGCCATCTCCTCGAAGCCGGGGAGACGACGCGTCTTGTAGCGCAGCTCGCGCGACGCCTCTTCCTGCGCCGCGAAGAGCGAGGTGAGCGTGGCGTGCAGAGGCGTCTTCTGGTTCTTATGGTCGACGAGCCAGAAGCCGACCTGTTCGCCGCCCACGACCTCGTTGTTGTAATACTGCCAGAAGAGGACCATCGCCGGCTTCCAGGAAAGGAACTTCGTGAGGATCTCGCGGTTGCGCTGCTCGTGCTTCGCGCCGTCGCCGCCGCAGGCCTTCCAGGAAAGCCCGCATTCGCCGATGAAGACGCGCTTCGCCGGCAGGCCCGCCTTGGGCGGCAGCTGGGCGTTGACGTAATCGAGGGTGGCGCGGACTTCTTCGGCCGGCAGCAGCTGGCAGTCGTAGGCGGAGTAGGAGACGAAATCGACGGCGAGCTTGGGGAGCACCGCGTTGACCATGCGCTGGCGGCCGTCCTTCATCGCGTCGCGGACGCGGTTCACTTCGGCGTAAGTGTAGACCCGGCACTTCGTGTAGGGCACTTCGGCGCGCGCGTCGTCGACGGCCTTCTGGCGGATCGCGAACCATTCGATCATCGCGGCGATCCGTTCGGGCGGCGCGTCCTTCTTCACGTCCTGTCCGGGCAGGAGGTACCAGTCCCCCTCCCAGTGTCCGATGAAGAAAGTCTTCCCCGTCGTGTCGTAACGCGTGAGCAGATCCTTGGTGAACAGATACATCGCGTTGTATTCGCGACGGCGCAGCTCCGGCGTGATGCCCTTGGTCCAGGCGTCGTTCGAACGATACCACACGACGTAGTGCGTGAACGGCATCGCGATGTACGGCGACAGCTGGCCGCCCGAGACGGCGTCGATCTTGAGGATGCGCGAGCCCATCGCCGAGATGCCCTTGGCGGCTTCGAGCACCGCCGGATCCTTGGTGAACTTATACGCCGGTCCGAAGGCCTGCGTGCCGACGACCTGCGGGAACGCGTCGGGCATCGTCGGTACGGCCGGCAGCGGCGTCATCTCGAGCTGCGGCGACGGGCGGTTCTTCTGCGCGAAGACGACGGACGGGAAAAGCAGGAAGACTCCCAGAAGGAGACGGAGGGTTGGACTCATGGGGCGGACCTCAGGGCGAGGGACTTGTATTGTCCGACTACGACACCCTTCCTTCAAGCCCGTTCCCACCCACACCATGAACACCACCCAAGCCACCCTCGCCGCCGTGCTCCTCGCCGTCGGCGTCCACACCCACCTCATCGCCGCTCCCGCCAAGGAAACCGGCGCGGCGGCCGACCCTGATCACGCCCGCCTCGTCGCCGCCCGGAAGACGACGTTGGAGCTCCCCGAGATCGCCGCGGCCGAACAGCAGGCCAAGGCCGACCGCGCCCTCACGACCAAAGCCTACGCGGAATACAAGATGGCCCGGAAGCGCTCGAACGACTCCGAGGCAGCCTACCGCAAGGCCTACGACGAGGCGCTCGGCAAGGTCGACCCGGCGGCCCCGGCGCTGCAGGAGAAGGAGCGCGCGGCCTTCCGTGAACGCATGCTGAAGTCCCGCACGGCCAAGAAGGGCGGCGCGAAGAAGCCGGCGGCGAAGGATGACGAAGCCGACGACGAACCGGCGTCCGACGAGAAGGACGCCGAGTGAACCCCGCGCGACCCGCCGACCGGCGGGTCGCTTATTTGGGGAGCGCGGCGACGAACGCCGACCAGATCTCTTCGATCGGCTCAAGGCCGACGGAGATGCGCAGGAGGTCCGGATCGAGCCCCGCGGCACGGATGCCCGCCCTACCCTGCTCGGTCGTCACTTCTTCGAAATGCGCGAGCCAGAGGAACGGAGCGGCCAAGGTATAGCGGAGTCCGAAGCTCGGGCCCTTGCCGACGGCGAGACGGTCATAGACCCCGCGCATGTCGCCGCGCAGTTCGAGCGTGATGAGCGCGCCGGCGCCGGCGCCCGCCCGGCGGACGCGGCCATATGCTTCGGCGGTCGGTCCCTGGTCGGCGGTGCGCACGCGGGCGACCGCGGGATGCGCGGCGAGACGACGCGCGAGTTCGGCGGCGTTGGCGGAGAGACGGCGGGTGACTTCCTCCATGCGGCCGACCTGCGTGGCGAGCACCCGGAGGTCGAGCGCGTGCAAGGGCTCCAGGCGTCGACGCGCGGCGGTCAGCATCACGGCGGCGTCCGGCCGGGCGGGATCGATGGCGAGCACGCCCGCCATGACGTCTCCTTCGGAGCCGGCGTATTTCGTGAGGCTAGAGACGACGACGTCGGCGAACGGCAGGACATCGACCGAAGCGAGGCCGACGCTGCTCGGATCGAGGAGCAGCTTGGCGCCGTACTGATCGCAGAGGGCGCGGAGCGCCGGCAGATCGGTGGTCTCGAGCTGCGGATTGTTCGGGATCTCCGTGAGGACGCCGGCGACGGTGCCCGTCGCGAGGAGACGTTCGACCGCGGCGAGGTCGCGGACGTCGGCGACGAAGTGATGCTTCGCGTCGCGCGCCTTCTCGAAGAGGCGCGTGGAGTCGACGTACAGCCAGCCGAGCTGGATCCAGTCGGTCCGGCCGCGCGGACGCTGCACAGACTCGACGGCGGCGAGACCGGCGGCGACCGCGTTCATGCCGGCGGCGGCGATGAGGATGTCCGTCGTCGGCACGCCGGCGAGATAGGGGGCCAGCGTGGCGCGGATCGTCGCGGTCGCGGCGGAGCCGTCGACGGGCGCTTCGCCCGCGAGCCAGGCTTCGGCCTGACGCGAGGAGATGAGCGTACCGGTGTGCTGCACCATCTTCGCGAGACGCAGCGCGGCGTCACCGGCAGGCGTCGCGGCCAGCCACCAGTCGCCGACGGCGTCGAGCGAGGTCAGCGGGGCGCCGACGTGATCGGCGAGGCGCCGGGCGGCCGCTTCCGAGACGAGCGGGAAAAGTTCGCCGTCTCGGCCGAGGCGCCGGGCGGCTTCCTGCGCGGCGCGCGCGACGAGCGCGTTGCGGACGAAGCGCGGGTAACCGGCGCGCAGCAGATCCCAGACGCGTGCTTCCTTCCGCTCGTAGCTCTCGACATCGGCGAGCGTCGGCAGGCAGACGACCGTCGCATGCGGCGAGTCCGGCAACGTCTCACCCAGCGCTGGCGAAAGAAGCGCCACGTTCAGAGACCTTCGGCAGGCAGTTCGTTCTGGAGGATCTGCTCGAGCGACTGGCGGCGACGGATGAGCGAGAAGCTTCCGTCGCGACGCAGGAGGACTTCCGGAGCTTCGGGGAACGAATTGTAGTTCTTGGTGCTCATCCCGGCGCAGTAGGCGCCGGCGCCGCCGATCACGCAGAGATCGCCCGTGACGGCGACGGGCAGACGACGGGTGGCGAGCGTCTCCGGTTCGCCGGGCGCGCAGCTGATCAGGTCGCCCGATTCGCAGCAGTGTCCGACGATCACGTAGTCACGTTCGCCGGCGGCGGGCTTCGCGGGATAGAGGTGCACCGGATGCTGCGAGCCGTAGAGCGAAGGACGCAGGATCTCCGTCATGCCGGAGTCGAGCTTGAGGAATTCACGGGCGCCGGTGGAGACGACGTCCTGGACGCGAGAGACGACCGCGCCGGCGTTGGCGACGAGGAACGTGCCGGGCTCGATCTCGAGGCGGAGCTTACGTCCGTCGGCCGCGGCGAACTTCTCGAAGGCGACCTTGACCGGCGCGCCGACGACCTGGGGATCGGTGCCCTTCTCGGTCGCCACGCGGGCGACCTTGTAACCGCCGCCGAGGTTGAGGGTCTGGACCGTCGGGAAGCGGGCGACGAGCGCGAGGCTGGCCGCGGAGACTTCCTGCCAGACCAGCGGATCGCTACCGGAACCGATATGGGTATGGATGCGGACGACCTTGAGGCCGTACTGCTTCACGATGGCCTGGGCCTGGTCGGCCCATTCGTGCCAGATACCGAAGGAGGAGTCGGGCCCGCCGACGTTGGTCTTGCCGTTGCCGCCCGAGCCCTTGCCGGGATTGAAGCGCAGGCCGACCTCGTGACCCGGGAGGGCCTGGCCGATGCGTTCCAACTGGAGGAGGGAGCAGGCGTTGACGTGCACTCCTTTATTAAGGAGGGGCGCGAAATCCTCCGGGAGTTCCTGGGAGGACAGCGAGATACGGTCAGCCGGCACCCCGGCATGCATGGCGCGGCGGACTTCCCAGCCCGAGCTGGCGTCGAAATGGAGCCCTTTGTTGGCGAAGACCTTGAGGATGGCCGCGTTCGGGCAGGCCTTCATCGCGAAACGGACCGTCAGCCCGAAGGCATTCGGGAACGCCAGCATGGCGTCGGCCTGGGCCTCGAGGGTCGCCTGGTCGTAGACGTAGCAAGGGGTGCCATGGGCCGCCGCGATCTGGCGGGCCGGGTCAGGAAGAAGGAAGCGGTGATTTTCCACGGGAGTGTCTCGGGCGGACTTTGGCAGGCCCGCCCTTCCCTTCCAGCCTTTTTGCGGACGTATGACACCGCTTGCCTCCCCTCCCCTCGCCCCTTGGGATGACCTCGGCTCACGCCTTCCCATGTCCGTCACCGAGACCATCGTCGCCGCCGCGACTCCTGCGGGCCGCTCGGCTCTGGCGATCGTCCGCGTCGACGGACCGCTCGCCGCGTCCATCGCGACCGCCGCGCTCGGCCGCAAGTCACCCCCCGCGGAGAAGACTTCGACGCTCGGCATCTGGCGCGACCAGACGGGCGCGCCGATCGACCAGGTCGTGGCCGTGCTCTGGTCCGCCGGCCGTTCGTTCACCGGCAACGACTCGCTCGAGATCACCTGCCATGGGAATCCGCTGCTCGTGCGCCGGATCACGGAAGACTGCCTCGCGCGCGGCGGCCGCCTCGCCGAACCCGGCGAGTTCACGCGTCGCTCGTACCTCGCCGGACGCATCGACCTGACGCAGGCCGAAGCCGTCGCGGACCTGATCCACGCCAGCTCCGAACGCGCGCTCGCCTCGGCGCGGCGCATGCTCGCCGGCGAGCTCGGCCGGCACGTCGCCCGCTGGAGCGACCGCACGCTGCAGGTCCTCGCCGAACTCGAGGCGCACATCGATTTCCCCGAGGAAGACCTCCCGCCGGAGGATCCGCGCGGCCCTGCGGCCCGCTTGGCTGAAATTGCGTCAGAACTTTCCGCTTACGCCCGCACGGCGAAGCACGACGGCGCCCTGCGGGCCGGCCTGCGCGTGGCCGTCGTCGGCGCGCCGAACGCCGGCAAGTCGAGCCTGCTCAACGCGCTGACCGGCGCCGAGCGGGCGATCGTGAGCCCGGAAGCCGGCACCACGCGCGACTACCTCGAAGCGCCCGTCGCCGGCCTGCCGCTCGCCGTCACCGCGATCGACACCGCCGGCCTGCGCGACGGGGGTTCGACGCTCGAGAACCTCGGCATGACGCGCTCGCTCGAACAGGCGCGCGGCGCGCACCTCCTCCTGCTCGTCGTCGACGCTTCGGCCGAGCCCCCTGCCCTGCCCGCGGATCTCGTCGCATTGCTCGACCCCGCGCGCACGCTCGTCGTCGCGAACAAGGCCGACCTGCCCGCACACCCCGCGCAGAAAGATTTCCTGCCGCGGCTCACGAAGCTGTCGGCCTGCCTCCTGGATGGCCGCGACGCCGAGAAGCTGCGCGCGAAGCTCGGCGATTTCCTGATCACCCAGGAGATCGCCCCGGGCGCCGAAGAGCTCGTCGTGTCGGTCCGCCACGCCGAGGCCATGGCCCGGGCGGCGGTCGCCCTGACCGAGGCCGTCGGCCACCTGAAGGCCCCGATCCAGACCGAACTGGCGGCCGCCCAGGCCCGGGCCGCCCTGGACGCCCTGGGGGAGATCGTCGGACGCATCGATAATGAGCGTATGCTGGACAAGCTCTTTGCTTCCTTCTGCATAGGTAAGTGATTCCCTCCGGTGAGGGAGCGCCTATGCGACCTCACAAACAAATCCGCCTCGGGCCCGACCGCCCCTATGACGTCATCGTCTGCGGGGCCGGCCATGCCGGCGTGGAAGCCGCCCTGGCCGCGGCCCGCATGGGCGTGGACGTCCTGCTCCTGACGGGCAACGTCGACACCATCGCCCAGATGAGCTGCAACCCCGCCATCGGGGGGCAGGCCAAGGGGCACATCGTCCGGGAGATCGATGCCCTCGGGGGTGAGATGGGCCTGACCGCCGACGTCACCGGAATCCAGTTCCGCCTCCTCAACTCCTCCAAGGGTCCGGCCGTCCAGGCCCCCCGCGCCCAGTGTGATAAGAAGGCGTACCAGTTCCGGATGAAGCACCTCTGCGAGCTGCAGGAAGGACTGACCATCTTCCAGGCCCAGGTCACCGGCCTGATCTTCAAGGCCGGGGCGGTCGTCGGCGTGCAGACCAACCTGGACCTCGATTTCCACGGTAAGACCGTGGTCGTGACCACGGGTACTTTCTTGCGCGGCCTGATGCACATCGGAGCGAATAAAACCGAGGGCGGTCGGCTGGGCGATTTTAGTGCTAAGTCATTGTCAGCCAGTTTCTTAGAGGCTGGTATTGAACTCCAGAGACTGAAGACCGGAACCCCTCCGCGCATCCTCGGTTCGTCCATCGATTTTAGTAAGTGCGAGGAGCAGCCGGGCGACGCCTCCCCTACCCTTTTCGCCTTCCACGACACCCGTCAGCAAACTGATTTGTTCCACGTGGAACAAGCGGGTGAACGCCTCCCTGGATGGGCGCCCGGGAGTGACCAGGTTTCCTGTTGGATGACCGAGGCCACGGGGGCGACGGGTAAGATCGTGCAGGAGAACCTCCACCTCTCTCCCCTCTATGGAGGCGAGATCACCGGGGTCGGTCCGCGCTACTGCCCCTCCATCGAGGACAAGTTCGTGAAGTTCTCGGATAAGGATGCCCACAAGCTCTACCTCGAGCCCGAGGGCCGGAATACCGACGAATGGTATATTAACGGCTTGTCCACCTCCCTGCCCTTTACCGTCCAGCTACAGATGCTGGCTTCGGTGCCTGGATTGGAGAAAGCCGTCATGCTACGCCCGGCCTATGCCGTGGAGTACGATTTCGCACCCCCGACCCAACTCTACCCCACCCTAGAGTCCAAAAAGGTGGATGCCCTCTTCTTTGCCGGCCAGATCAACGGCACCTCTGGATATGAGGAAGCCGCCGCCCAAGGCCTGGTTGCCGGGGTCAATGCCGCCTGCAAGGTCAAAGGCCAGACTCCCATGGTCCTAGGCCGCGACGAAGCCTATATCGGGGTCCTGATTGATGACCTAGTGACCAAAGGCACCCAGGAGCCTTACCGGATGTTCACCAGCCGGGCTGAATTCCGCCTTTTGTTCAACCACGGCAGCGCTGAACTGCGCCTTAAGGACAAAATCGCCGAATTCGGCCTCGTGCCGCCTGATCGTCTATCCCGGATTCAGGCCAAAGCCCAGAAAGTCTCCCATTGGATAGAATACCTCGAGAAGCTGGCGATTCCGGGCGGGATCGCGGGTGATGTCATCCGCCGTAATTGGGATTCGACCCCCAAGGACTTGCCGCCGACATTCCTGGCCGAAGCGCCGGAAGTTCAGGCCGAAGTGATGTACCGCGTCAAATACCGCGGCTATTTGGAGCGCGAAACGCGCAACGCCCGCAAACTTCACGACCTGGACTCCTTTAAGGTGCCTGAAGGCTTTGATTTTCTAAAAGCCTACGGCCTGCGAATCGAAGCCCGTCAGAAACTCCACAGCATCCAGCCCAAGACCCTGGGTCAGGCCAGCCGGATCAGCGGGGTGAACCCGGCCGACATCTCGCTGCTGATGGTCCTTTTCCGCTCTAAGTAAGAGCGAGAGGATGAGGGTAGGGAAGGGGGGTGTTCCACGTGGAACACCCCTATGTAAAGATTGTGGCCGCACGGTGTGACGGTCGTGTTTCTAAACTACATAAACTATTGATAGTGATGTACTTATGTGTTTAAAGGGATGGTGTCACGCGACCGCCATCATTGACACCTAACTCTGGCGCTTAGGAACAGGGTTCTCTTATGTAGGGGCGCACCCATGGACGCCGAACATCTCAAGCGCATCTTGATCGTCGACGACGAAGCCGACGTCACCGAGCTCTTGGACTATAAGTTCAAGCAGGCGGGCTACGCCATCCGGACGCTCAACGACCCGCTGCGGGCCATCGGCCTGGCGCGGGATTTCCGCCCGGACCTGATCATCCTCGACGTGATGATGCCCGAACTCACCGGCGTGCAGCTCCTCCGCATGGTCCGCGCCGACGCGCTCCTTCAGGACACCCCCGTGATCTTCCTCACGGCCAAGGGTGAGACGGCCGACAAGGTCAAAGGCCTCGAGTCGGGCGCCGACGACTACGTCACCAAGCCTTTCGACACGCGCGAGCTGATGCTCCGCGCCCAGGCGCTCCTGCGTCGCGCGAAGTCCGCGGCGGCCAAGCCGTCGACACGTCTCGCCGCCGGCGCGCTGCTCCTCGACATCGAACGGCATGAAGTGACCGCGGCGGGCAAGCCCGTCGACCTGACGGCGACCGAATTCAAACTGCTCCGCCTGCTCCTCGAGCGGAAGGGCAGGGTGCAGTCGCGTGAAGAGCTGCTCGCCGACGTCTGGAATTATTCGCCTGACCTCGAGACGCGCACGGTGGACACGCACGTGCGCCGCCTCCGCGAGAAGCTCGGGCCGGCCGGCGACGTGATCGATACGGTGCGCGGCGTCGGTTACCGCGTGAACGGCTGAACCGCTTTGCGCTCGCGCGTCCTCGCGACGACGACAGCATCCGAAGCCGATGACCTGGCTCCCTTGGCTGCTCCTGTTCGCGCTCGGCGCGGGCGCCGTCTGGGGCTTCGCCACCATCGCCGCGCACGTACGCTGGGCGCGCCGCACGCTGCTCGCCGCGGACGCCGGCCCGCGGCCGCAAGGCTGGCTGGTGCGCAAGCTGCGCCTGGAAGAACTGTTCATCGCGATCGAAGGCCGCGCCGAGAACGAAGGTGAGATCCGCGCCGCCGCCGGGCGGCGCATCGAGGCGCTGCTGGCGCCGCTCACCGACGCCGTACTCGTCGTCGACGCGCAGGACCGCCTGCGTCTCGCGAACCCCGCGGCGGCGGCGCTCTTCGGTCTCGCCGAAGAAGATGTCGGCGGACCGGTGGTGCCGCTCGTCCGCAGCGCGGACTTCATCGAACTGATCCGGCGCGTACGCGACGAAGGCGACGCGCGCGCCACGCTGCTCCTCAACCGCGCGCCGTTGGCCGACGTCTGGCTGCAGGCCGCCGGCGCGCGCACCGACCCGGAAGCGTTCGGTCCGGGCGCCGCGATCTTCGTGCTGGCGGACGTGACCGCGCTGAAGCGCCTGCAGGCGATGGAGCGCGACTTCGTCACGAACGTGTCGCACGACCTCCGGACGCCGGTGACGATCCTCCGCGGCTACGCGGAGACGCTCGCCGAAGACCAGGCGACGATGTCGGCCGAAGACCGCGCGCGCTTCACGCAGAAGATCGTCAATTCCGTCGGCCGTCTCCAAGGACTCGTCGAAGGCCTGCTCGCCTTGGCGAGCCTGGAGTCTTCCCGTGATGTCCGCCGCGAAGCCGGCGCGCTGCATGCCGCGGCCCGCGAAGTGGCCACGGAGTTCGACGCCCGCTGCAAGGCGGCCGGCGTGACGCTCAGCCTGGACCTGGCGGCGACGCAGGACGTCGGGGCCGACCCGATCCAGGCACGCCGGCTGATCCAGAACCTGATCGACAACGCGCTGGCTCACGCCGCCGGCCTGACGCGGCTCCGGATCGCGACCCGCGATACGGCGGACGGGACCGAACTGAGCGTCGAAGACGATGGGGCAGGGGTGACGAACGCCGACCTCCCGAGGCTCTTCGATCGTTTCTACCGGACCGACAAATCTCGCCGGGCTGGGGGCAGCGGACTAGGCCTGAGCATCGTCCGCCAGGTGGCGGAGCTCCATGGCGGCTCGGCCGGGGCCGAACCGGCGCGACCGAAAGGCCTCCGGGTGATCGTCACCATCCCTCGGGTCGACTGACGCTCCCGAAATGAAAAACCCGCCGGGTTTCGGCGGGTTTTGGCTCCATTTTTAAAGTGGAGCGCGCGACTGGACTTGAACCAGCAACAGCCACCTTGGCAAGGTGGTACTCTACCATTGAGCTACGCGCGCGTTGGACGAGGAGCAGACCAAACGCCTCAGCGAGTGTCAAGCCTTTGGAGGAAGGCCGTCCGGGCAGCCGCCGGGGCGGGGGTCAGACCTTGCTCGGAAAGCAGGGCGGCCGCCGCATCCGAACAGAGCCAGCGGAGGGCAGGGCGGAGGGCCGCGACTTTATCGGGGCGAACATAAAGGATGAGAGGCACCTGGAGGGGGTAGTCGCCATTGTGCACATTGGTCTCATCCGGACCATAGGCGGTGGCGGACCGACCCGGTCGACCATCGGAGACCGGAAGGACCCGGCCGCGGGCGGCCGGGGGTTTGGGCAAGAGGACGATGCTACCCGCCCGCGCGGCGAGCAGGTCGGCTGCCAAGGACGGCTCGATGCGGAGGCGAACATCCGGGCGGAACGGCTGACCTTCGAGGACGAGGCCCTGGAAGATCTCGAGCACCATGGTGCCTGGCGGAGAGGTCAACGCCGGCGTCATGAGATCCGAACGCGCGGCCGGTTCAAGATCGTTCCAATTGCGCGCCGGCGCGCGGGCGTCGCGCGCATACGCGTTGGCGAGCTGCTCGAAGCTGATCTGCTCCATACGGTTGCTCCCGTGCGTCGCCACGACGACGACCGCCGAGGCCAGGCGAAATTCCCGAGCGCCGGCGACCGGAGCCGTTTCGCCAGGACGCACCATCAGGATGGCGGCCGCGGCGCGGCCTTCCACGAAAGCACGGCGGGCGGGCAGGGTGCCCGCGAAATCGGCGGCGTCCTGCCCGGCCGCAGTGCGCAGGCCCGCCGCGAAACGCCCGTCGAGCAGATCGGTGCCGACCACGTCCGCGCCTTGGGCGGCACAGAAGAAGAGCAGGCCGAGGAGATGCCTCACGCCGTCTCGGGGCCTGGATCGAGTTCCGGCCACTGCAGGAGTTTGCGATGCAAGGTGCGACGCGAGATGCCCATGAGCTCCGCGGCGCGCGTGCGATTGCCCGCCGCGGCGGCGAGCGCCTGCTTGAGCAG
>RDYO01000086.1 GCA_004293385.1 Verrucomicrobiota bacterium | reverse complement strand
CCCTCCCCTGCCGCTTAGTAGCGGAAGGAGGCGGACACCGAGAAGGTGTTCGAGTTGAAGGTCGAAGAGGCGTTGGACGAAGAGGCGTCCGTGAAGTTGTAATTCGCCTGGAAGCTCAGGTGAGAATTGTACTTGTAGCTGGCGCCCAGGACGTAGGTCATCGTGTCGACCGTCGTCAGGAGCGAGTTGGCGGCGACTTCGACGTCGCTCTTGGAGACGGAGAGGTTGAGGTCGAGGTCTTCGGCGGCGGCATAGCTGACGCCGTAGTTGTAAGTGAGGGACTCCATGCGACCGTTGGTCGTGGCGGCGTTGATGTCGCGACCGAGGGTCAGCGAGTGGCTGAGACGCTCCGTCAGCACGTGGCTGAGGCTGATCGAGTAGGACGGATCGGTCTGGGCCTCGGTGTTGTCGTAGTTGTAACGGTTGAAGCCGGCGCGGATCACGCCGTTGAGCTTGCCGGATTCGGTCAGCTGGCCCTTGGCCGTGAGGCCGGCGAAATCCTTCTCCAGGCGCTGGTGGTCGAGGGCCGGGCGCGCGGGAGTGAGGGTGCTCAGATAAGGCGCAGCGGAGAATTCGGTGACGTCATGCTGCAGCACGAGGCCGAAGCTGAGCTTCTCGAAGGCCTGGTAGTCGAAGCTGAGCGGCATCGACTGCGTATTCAGTTCGGACAGAGGGTTGGTGTTATAGGTCGAGTTGCCGCCGGCGACGATGGTCACCGGGTCGAGGTACTGATTGAAGCTGTTGATATAGCCGAGGCCGACGGTGAGGCGTTCGGTCAGCTTGTAGTCCGCGCGGAAGTTGTGGACGTAGTTGCCCTGGCGGACGAGGGTGGCGCCGATGACGGAACCGCTGACGCCCTGCATCTGGAGGTCGTCGTTACGAGCCGTGACGCGGTAGGAGGAGTTGAGCGAAAGCTTGAGGGGGCCGCCGTCGGCGAAGGTCACGCCGAGGCTGAGGGCGTCACGGTCATCTTCGAGGCCGGAGAGCGCGGAGTCGGTGAAGTTGACGAAGGAGCGGCTGGCCTTGAACTCCACGGACAAGGCGGAATCCTTGCCGTATTCGAGGGCCAGACCGGGGGTGACGAGCCACTGCGTGGCGGAAGTCTTGTTGGCGCCGGAGTAGAGGTTATCGGTCACTTCCAGGTAGGTGGAGGCGTCGAAGAAGAGGTCGCAGTCGTTGCCGATCTGCACGAGGGGCGAGGTCGGGATCCAGTTGGCGCCTTGGACCAGGGTCGTGACGGTGAGGGCCGAGGCAGCGATAAGGAAGCGAGACATGGGGGTGTTCTTAGGGGGTGCCTGAGAGATAGGTGAAAAGCGGGTGGCTTCAACCCCCAAACAGGGCGGAATAGCCTAAAAACAAAGACCCCGCCCGGTCAGGGGCGGGGTCGTGAACGACCTCAGTGCCGGCTTCAGGCCGTGGCCTCGGTCGGGAAGACGCGGATGCGACGGTAGGCGGGCAGACCGGTGCCGGCGGGGACGAGGTGACCCATGATCACGTTCTCCTTGAAGCCGGTCAGGTTGTCGCGCTTGGCCATCGTGGCGGCGTCGGTGAGGACGCGGGTCGTCTCTTGGAAGGAGGCGGCCGAGATGAAGGACTCGGTCTCGAGGGAGGCCTTGGTGATGCCCAAGAGGATCGGCTCGGATTCCGCGATCTGACCGCCGCGCTCGTTGATGGAGCGGTTGTTCTCCGCGAGGAGAGTGCGGTCGACCTGTTCGCCCCAGAGGTAATCGGAGTCGCCCGGCTCGGTGATGCGGACCTTGCGGAGCATGCGCGAGACGATGATTTCGATGTGCTTGTCGTTAATCACGACGCCCTGGGTGCGGTACACCTTCTGAATTTCGGTGATGAGGTAATCCTGCACCTTGGACTGGCCGAGGATGTCGAGGATGTCGTGCGGGTCGACGGCGCCGTCGGTGAGGACCTGGCCCTGCTTCACCTTGTCGCCGGCGGCGACGATGATGTGCTTGCCGTGCGGGATGAGGTGCTCCTCTTCGCGGCCGATGGAGTCGGCGATGACGAGGCGCTTCTTGCCGCGGACGGAAGGCTCGAAGCGGACGGTGCCGTCGATCTTGGCGATCTCGGCGGCGTCCTTCGGAGGACGGGCCTCGAAGAGCTCGGAGATGCGCGGCAGACCGGCGGTGATGTCCTGGGTCTTGGCGGCCTGGCGGGGGATCTTCGCGACGATGGAGCCGCGGGCGACCTTGTCTCCTTCGTCGACTTCGACGCGGGCGCCGGCCGGGATGGAGAAGGAACCGACTTCCTTGCCGTTGGCGCCGATGATCTGAATCTGGGGATTCTGTTCGTCGGAGTGCTCGATGACGGACTTGTAGAACGTGTTGTTCGACGGGTCGCGTTCTTCGGTGAAGGTCACGCCCGAGATCATGTCGACGAGGCGGATCTTACCGTCGCCGTTGGCGATGATCGGGGTGGAGTTCGGGTCCCAGGCGGCGATGAGCACGCCCTTCTCGGCCGTCTTGCCGTCCTCGACGCCGACGACGGAGCCGGCGACGATGCGGTATTCTTCGACCGGGGAACCGGCCTCGTTGAGGAGGCGGATCGAGCCGTTGCCGTTGACGGCGATGAACTTGTCGCCGACGGCGACCGTGGTGAGGTCGACGTACTGGACGAGGCCCTTGCCCTTGGACTTGATTTCCGGGGTCTTCAGCTGCGCGACGCCACCGATGTGGAACGTACGCATGGTCAGCTGGGTGCCCGGCTCACCGATGGACTGGGCGGCGATGATGCCGACCGCGGTTCCGCGTTCGACCATGCGGCCGGTCGAAGGATCGAGGCCGTAGGAGGTGGGCGGGATCGCGTTCACGTTCATGTGCGTGAGCGGGGAGAGGACCTTGACGCGGTCGAGACCGACGGTCTCGATGCGCTTGGCGAGGACTTCATCGATGAGCTCGCCGGCCTTCACGATGACTTCGGAAGGATTGAGCGGGTTCGTGACGTCTTCGGACGGGCAGCGGCCGACGATGCGTTCGGAGAGGGAGACGAGGAGCTCGTCGCCGTCGTAGATCGGGGTCTTCCAGACGCCGTTCGGGATGTGCACGTGGACGCGGTCGACGCCGGCGTCGCGGAGCTTGGCCATCAGCTCTTCCGTGAGCGGGGCTTCGGACTTCGCGAGGAGCTTGGCGGCGCCGGAGGGGTTCGTGACGTCGGCGGCCAGGTGACGGCCGAGGGCGGCGTCGCCGAGCGTGATGACTTCGGAACCGGGGGCCACGTCGCGGGAATCCGTGACGATGACGTCCATGGCCACGTCGCAGAGCTTACGGGTCATGTAACCGGCGTCAGCGGTCTTCAGCGCGGTGTCGGACAGACCCTTACGGGCGCCGTGCGTCGAGATGAAGTACTCAAGGACCGAGAGGCCTTCGCGGAAGGAGGACAAGATCGGACGCTCGATGATTTCGCCGGAGGGCTTGGCCATCAGGCCGCGGGCGCCGCAAAGCTGCTTAACCTGCGCCTTGTTACCGCGCGCGCCGGAGTCCATGAGGACGTACACCGGGTTGATGAGCATACGGTGGGCGTGGCGGGGGTCGCCCTTCTTCACGCCGGCCACCTTCGCGGACTGCGAGAGCGTGGTGTACACCGACTGCGCGATGGCGTCGGTGGCGCCGGACCAGGTGTCGACGACCTTGTTACGACGTTCGTCGTTGGTGATCGTGCCGGACTCGTTCTGGCGCTGGAATTCGCGGACCTTGGCGGTGGCTTCGCGGACGAGGCCTTCCTTCTCCTTCGGGTAGATCATGTCGTTCACGCCGATGGAGATGCCGGCCTTGGTCGCGATGCGGAAGCCGGTCTCCTTGAGCGCGTCGAGGACCGGGATCGAAGCCTCGCGGCCGCAATACTTGTAGGTCTTCAGGATCAGGTCGCCGAGCTGGCCCTTCTTCACGGTCTCGTTGAAGAAGCCGAGTTCGGAAGGCCAGATGGTGTTGAAGATGATGCGGCCGACCGTGGTGACGATCGTGCTGCCGTTGGGCTCGCCGTGGACCGTCTTGCGGTTGAAGTCGGGGTTGGCGTAGCGGACCCAGTCATGCAGGTGGAGCGAGCCTTCGGCTTCGGCGAAGGTCGCCTCGGACACGGAGCCGAGCACCGGCAGGTGGGTGTTGGCCGCCGGCTTGTCGGCGGGTTCGAGCGTCAGGTAGTAGGCGCCGAGCACGATGTCCTGGGACGGCGTGAGAATCGGCTTACCGCTGGACGGCGAGAAGATGTTGTTCGTGGACATCATCAGGAGCTTGCACTCCATGATGGCTTCCAGGGACAGCGGGACGTGGACGGCCATCTGGTCACCGTCGAAGTCCGCGTTGTAAGCGGTACAGACGAGCGGGTGGAGGCGGATCGCGTCACCCTCGATGAGGATGGGCTCGAAGGCCTGGATGGACAGACGGTGGAGCGTCGGCGCGCGGTTGAGGAACACCGGGTGACCCTTGGTCACTTCTTCCAGGATATCCCAGACCTCGGGCTTCTTCTGCTCGATGTGCTTGCGGGCGCCGCGGACGGTGTGGGCGAAGCCCAGTTCCTTGAGGCGGCGGATGATGAACGGCTCGAAGAGCACGAGGGCCATCTTCTTCGGGAGACCGCACTGGTTGAGCTTGAGCTCGGGACCGATGACGATGACGGAGCGGCCGGAGTAGTCGACGCGCTTACCGAGGAGGTTCTGGCGGAAACGACCATGCTTACCCTTCAGCATGTCCGAGATGGACTTCAGCTGACGGTCGCGGTCCTTGACCGGCTTGCCGTGGCGGCCGTTGTCGAGGAGGGCGTCGACGGCTTCCTGGAGCATGCGCATCTCATTGTGGATGATGACGTCGGGCGTCTTCATCTGGATGAGCTGCTTCAGGCGGTTGTTGCGGTTGATGACGCGACGGTAGAGGTCGTTCAAGTCGGAGGTAGCGAAACGGCCGCCTTCGAGGGGGACGAGCGGACGGAGGTCCGGCGGGATGACCGGGAGCACCGTCAGGATCATGTGCTCAGGGCGCTTGCCGGAAGCCAGGAAGCCCTGGATGATCTTCATGCGGCGGGCGATCTTCTTCTTGATCTGCTTGGAGCGCGTGGAGCGGAGCTGGTCCCGGAGGTTCTCGACCGTGGAGGCGAGATCCATCTTCTTGAGGAGCTGCTGGAGGGCTTCGGCGCCCATGCGGGCCTTGAAGGCGTCAGGGCCGTGCTGTTCGACGGCGCGGCGGTAGGATTCCTCGTCGAGGAGTTCCTTCTCTTCCATGCCGGTGGCGCCCGGGTCGACGACCAGGTACTTCTGGTAGTAGATGACCTGCTCGAGCTGGCGGGTGGTCATGTCGAGCATCAGCGACAGACGGCTGGGCATGCTCTTCAGGAACCAGATGTGGGAGACGGGGATGGCGAGGCGGATGTAGCCCATGCGCTCGCGACGGACGCGGGACACGGTGACTTCGACGCCGCACTTGTCGCAGACGACGTCCTTGTACTTCACCTTCTTGTACTTGCCGCAGTAGCATTCGTAGTCGCGGACCGGGCCGAAGATGCGCTGGCAGAAGAGGCCGTTCGGCTCGGGCTTGAACGAGCGGTAGTTGATGGTCTCAGGGCTCTTTACTTCCTTGAGGCCCTTGACCTTGCGGTTGCCGTGTTCGTCGAGTTCGTCGAGGAACTGCTCGCCGGTCCACTGGACGATCTCCTCGGGGGAGGCGATCGAGATGGAGACGAAATCGAAGGACTGTTCCTTCGTCTCGTTGGCGGTGAACTCGGGGGTGTGCTCCGGGTGAATCATGTCTGTTAAGGTCTGGGTGTGGGTACGTCGGACGCTCAGTTACGATCCGGGGTGGCGGTGGTGGTCGAGCCGAGGCGGACATCCAGGCACAGGGCCTGCATCTCCTTCATCAGCACGTTGAAGGACTGCGGAGTGCCGCTGACGAGGGTGTTGTCACCCTTGACGAGCTGCTCGTAGATCTTGGTGCGGCCGGCGACGTCGTCGGACTTGACCGTAAGGAGTTCCTGCAGCGTGTAGGCGGCGCCGTAGGCTTCGAGGGCCCAGACTTCCATTTCGCCGAAACGCTGGCCGCCGTACTGGGCCTTGCCGCCGAGAGGCTGCTGCGTGATGAGGCTGTAAGGACCGGTGGCGCGGGCGTGGATCTTGTCCGCGACGAGGTGGTTCAGCTTCATCATGTAGATGTAGCCGACGACGACGTCCTGGTCGAACGCTTCGCCGGTGTGACCGTTGATGAGCATCGCCTTGCCCGTCTCGGGGAGTTCGGCCTGCTTGAGGTATTCGCGGATCTGCTTCTCGGGGATGCCGTCGAAGATGGGGGTGGCCATCTTCAGGCCGAGCTTGGAACAAGCCCAACCGAGGTGCGTCTCGAGGACCTGGCCGACGTTCATTCGGGAAGGAACGCCGAGAGGATTGAGGCAGATGTCGACGGGGGTGCCGTCGGCGAGGTAAGGCATGTCTTCGACCGGCACGATGCGGGCGACGACGCCCTTGTTGCCGTGGCGACCGGCCATCTTGTCGCCGACCTGGATCTTGCGCTTGGTGGCGATGTACACCTTGACGTTCTTGATGGCGCCGCCTTCGTCGATGCCCTGTTCGATGGCTTCGACCTTGCGGGCGCGCTCCTGCTCAAGCTCGTCGAAACGACGGTGGTAGCCGTCGACGATCTGGCGGATCTTCTGCTTCACCGGCGAGTCGTTCATCTCGATGGAACGAGAGACGGACGCCAGGCGGCGGAGGAGGGTCTTGGTGATCTTGCGGTTGGCCGGGATGATGGCTTCGCCGGTCTCGGAGTTCTTGACGTCGAGCGGGATCTTTTCGCCGAGGAGGATGTTCGAGAGGGACTCGGTCATCTCTTCGCGGAGGCGGGAGTCGGCCGTGCGGTACTCTTCGTTGACCTTCTTCAGGGCGCGGCGCTGGTCGTTGGGCGAGAGGCGGCCGTCGTCCTTGTCGGTACGGGAGGAGACCTTCACGTCCATGATGATGCCGGAGATACCGGAGGGCACGCGGAGGGAGGTGTCCTTCACGTCGCGGGCCTTCTCACCGAAGATAGCGCGGAGGAGCTTCTCTTCGGGGGCGAGGTCGCCTTCGGACTTCGGCGTGATCTTGCCGACGAGGATGTCGTCGGGCTTCACTTCGGCGCCGATGCGGATGACGCCGTCGCGGTTGAGGTTGCGCAGGGCTTCCTCGCCGAGGTTCGGGATGTCGCGGGTGATCTGCTCAGGCCCGAGCTTCGTGTCACGGGCGGTGACTTCGAATTCCTCGATGTGGACGGACGTGAAGACGTCGTCCTTGAGCATGCGTTCGGAGAGCAGGATCGCGTCTTCGAAGTTGTAGCCGTTCCACGGCATGAAGCCGACGAGGACGTTGCGACCAAGGGCGAGCTCACCCTTGTCGGTGGCGGCGCCGTCGGCGATGATGTCGCCCTGCTTGACCTTGTCGCCGCGGCGGACCAGCGGACGCTGGTTGAAGCACGTGGAGGAGTTGGTCTTGAGGAACTTGCGGAGGTCGTAGACGTAGACGCCCTTGGCCGGCTCGCTCTTGAACTTCTTGTTCTCGAGCTGGGCGGGGACGACTTCGCCGTCCTTGGTGATGATGATGCGACGGGAGTCGGCGGCGGCCACGATGCCGGGGCCTTCGGCGACGATCACGGTCTTCGAGTCGATGGCGACGCGGCGTTCGAGGCCGGTGCCCACGAACGGGGCCTCGGTCACGACGAGCGGCACGCCCTGACGCTGCATGTTGGAACCCATGAGCGCGCGGTTCGCGTCGTCATGCTCCAGGAAGGGGATGAGGGCGGCGGCCACGGAGACGACCTGCTGCGGGGAGACGTCCATGTAGTCGACGTCCTCCGGTTCGACTTCGAGGATGTCGTCGCGGTAGCGGACGGTGACCTTGCCCTTGAGGCGGGAGGCTTCGTCGAGCTCGGAGTTGGCCTGGGCGACCTTGAACTTCTCTTCCTGGTCCGCGGTCATGAACTCGACCTGGCTGGAGACCTTGCCGCGCACGACCTTACGGTACGGGGCTTCGATGAAGCCGAACTCGTTGATGCGGGAGTAGGTGGAGAGGGAGTTGATCAGGCCGATGTTCGGACCTTCAGGGGTCTCGATCGGGCAGATACGGCCGTAGTGGGACGGATGGACGTCGCGGACTTCGAAGCCGGCGCGGTCACGGTTGAGGCCTCCGGGCCCGAGGGCGGAGAGACGACGCTTGTGCGTCAGCTCGGCCAGCGGGTTGATCTGGTCCATCAGCTGGGACAGCTGGCTGCGGGCGAAGAATTCGCGGATCGAATTGCCGAAGGGCTTCGGGTTGACGAGCTTCTGCGGGGTGATCGAGTCGACGCTCTGGTCGTACTCGTTGATGCGGGCCTTGACCGTCTTGACGACGTTCTTGAGGCCGGCGCGGCACTGGTTGGCGAGGAGCTCGCCGACATTACGGACGCGGCGGGAACCGAGGTGATCGATGTCGTCGATCGCGCCGTCGCCGGCGCTCAGCTTGCAGAGGAGCTTGGTGGCTTCGACGATGTCCTCCGGGGTGATCGTGCGGGTGTCGAGCGAGACGTTGAGGCTGAGCTTCTGGTTCAGCTTGTAGCGGCCGACGCGACCGAGGTCGTAACGGAGCGGATCCTGGAAGAGGCGCTGCATGTGGGCGCGGGCGCCCTTGACGTTGACGGGCTCGCCGGGGCGGAGCTTGCGGAAGATCTCCTTGAGGGCTTCTTCCTCGTTACGGACGGCGCCGATGTCCTTACGGAGCGAGAGGATGATGGAGCCGTTGTCGAAGGCGGTGTCGAAGACGCCGAACTTCTGCTTGGGAAGCTGCTTGTGGATCTCCTTGAGGGTCTCGCGGGAGAGCTTGTCGTACTGCTTGGCGACGACCTTGCCGGTCTCGACGTCGACGATCGGGTCGGCGTAGACGAGCTGGGAAAGTTCTTCCGGATCGAGCTCGAGGGCGGCCTTGGCCGTCAGTTCGCGATGCTGGTAGAAGAGGGCCAGGATATCCTTGTCGTCCTTGTAACCGAAGGCGCGGAGAAGGGTCGTGACGAGGAACTTGCGGCGACGGCGGCGGCGGTCGAGGTAGACCCAGAGCAGGTCGTTCTGGTCGAACTGGACTTCGATCCAGGTGCCGCGGTCGGGGATGATGCGGAAAGCGTGGAGCATCTTGCCGCTCGTGTGGGCGGACTCTTCGAAGCAGATGCCCGGGGAGCGGTGGAGCTGGGAGACGACGACGCGCTCGGCGCCGTTGACGATGAAGGAGCCGCGGTCGGTGATCATCGGGATCTCGCCCATCAGGATCTCTTCGTCCTTGAAGGCGCCCTTCTCGCGGAGGCGGAGCTTGAGCATCACCGAGATCGCGTAGGTCGTGCCTTCGCGGATGCACTCGAGTTCGGTCTGCTTGGGCAGCACCAGACCGTACTCGAGGTACTCGAGACGGAAGTTGCCGTTGTTGCTCTCCACCGGGAAGGCCTCGCGGAAGACCGCGTCCAGGCCGACGTTCTTGCGGGCGGACGCGGATTCGTCCAATTGCAGGAAATCGTTGAACGAGAAGATCTGGTTCTCGATCAGGTTGGGCGGAGGGATGACTTCGCGTAGTTTACCGAAGTTTTTGCGCTCTTGAGGCATGGCTGGTGAAGGTGGGCTCGGAGTGTCGGGTGGATTCGGTGGTGCTGACTGGTTTGCCTGGTGGGGTCGGACTAGGCGGCCGTGGGAAAGAAAAAGCGGGGAGGGATCGCCGGACCCCGGAGGGTGCTACCCTCCCCGCTCTGCAGATGTGCGTCGGAAGACGGATTACTTGACCTCGACCTCGGCGCCGGCGGCCTTGAGCTTGGTCTCGATATCCTTGGCTTCGTCCTTGGACACGCCTTCCTTGACGGGCTTCGGGGCGCCGTCGACGAGGTCCTTGGCTTCCTTGAGGCCCAGGCCGGTGATGGCGCGGACTTCCTTAATGACATTGATCGGGGTCGCGCCCTTGGCCTTGAGGATGACGTCGAAAGTCGTCTTCTCTTCGGCAGGAGCGGCGGCGGCGGCGCCACCGGCGGCGGCGACGACGACAGGAGCGGCGGCGGAAACGCCCCACTTGGTCTCGAGGTCCTTCACGAGGTTAGCGATGTCCAGGACGGACTGGGCGCTGAGCCACTCGATGACTTGGTCTTTGGTGATGTTGCTCATGGTATCTGGGTTCCTTGAATGGTTAGCGTCCGATGAAGGACATTTGAGGGCGCGAGGCCCCTAACCGGGGTTCTTTGGATGTGTGTTGTTTTTTGGTTTGGATTCCCCCCGCTCGGACGCCGCCACATGGCGACGCCTCCGCGAGGAAAGGGTTTAGGCGGCCTTCTCGTCCTTCTCGCGCTTGGCGTCCAGGAGGCGGACGAACTGCGAGGCAGGGGTGGAGAGGAGCGAGAGGAGCTGGGCGCGGATACCGTCGAGGGACGGCAGCTTCGACAGGGCTTCCACTTCGGCCTTGGTGAGGATCTTGGCGTCAAGGACGCCGCCCTTCACTTCGAGCTTCGAGAAGTCCTTGAAGAAGGTGACGAGGATCTTGGCGACGCCGGTCGGGTTATTGCCGCCGGTGACGAGGGCCGTGTGGCCGCTCAGGTGGGCGGAGATGTCCGGCAGGTTGGCCTGCTTGGCGGCGATGTTGAGGATGCTGTTCTTGACGACGTGGTACTCGGCGCCGTGGGCACGGAGCTGGGTACGGACGGCGGTCGCGTTCTCGACGGTGACGCCGGTGAAGTTGGCGAGCAGCAGGTAGTTGGAGCTGGCCAGCTGGGCGGCGACTTCGTCGACGAGGAATTGTTTTTCAGCGCGCATGTTCGTGGGTTCGCTTGGGCGTGGTTATGATTAGGCGGTGACGACGGCGGCCGAGTAGGGCTTGAGGTCCACGGCGACGCCGGGGCTCATGCTGGCGCTGATGGTGATCGACTTGATGAAGCGGCCACCGGAGAAACCGGCGGGCTGGGACTTGACGAGGGCGGCCAGGGCGGCCTGGGCGTTCTCGATGAGCTGGACGGCGGTGAACGACTTCTTGCCGATGACGATCACGATGTTGCCGGTCTTATCCATCTTGAATTCGACGCGGCCGGCCTTCACTTCCTTGATGGTCTTCGGGATGTCATCGGAGACGGTGCCGGACTTCGGGTTCGGCATGAGGCCCTTCGGACCGAGGACGCGGGCGACCTGACGGACGTCCTTCATCGCGGTGACGGTGGAGATGGCGACGTCGAAGTCGAGGAAGCCGCCGTTGACCTTGGCGATCATGTCGGCGAGGCCGGCGTAATCGGCGCCAGCGGCGAGGGCTTCGGCCGGGTTCTCAGTAAAAGCGAGGACTTTGATCTTCTTGCCGGAACCGTTCGGGAGGGAGACGGTGCCGCGGACCATCTGGTCCGACTGCTTGGGATCGACGCCGAGGAAGGCGGAGATCTCGACGGTCTCGTCGAACTTGGCGCCGGGCATCTTCTTGATGATCTCGGCGGCCTGGGTGACGTCATACTTGGCCTTCAGGTCGGCGACCTGGAGGGCGGCGCGGTAGCGCTTGCTGGGTTTTTTGCTCATAGCGACTTTTGGTCTCCTGCGGGATGCAGTGGTTTGGGTTGGATTAGGGTTGGGTGAAATTAACCGATGACTTCGATGCCCATCGAACGCGCGGTGCCGGCGATCATGCGGGCGGCGTTGTCCGGGTTGACGGCATTGAGGTCCTTCTTCTTCAGCTC
>RDYO01000085.1 GCA_004293385.1 Verrucomicrobiota bacterium | reverse complement strand
ATGACCGAAGACGCGGTCGTCCGCCTGGTCGCCAAGCAGGCGAAGGCCTTGAAGAAGGGCTCCCTGCTCGTCGCCGCCCCGCTCGTGCGCGCCCGCAAGGGCCATCACCGTCCGCTCGCCGAATGGGCCGAGACGAAAGGTCTGCGCCTCCTCCGCTGCGACGGCGAGATGCTCAAGGTCGAAGGCTTCGAAGGGCTCGACCGCTACTCGGAACACGACGTCGACGCGGTCTTCGGCGAACTCCGTGCCGACGGCCTCATCCGCCTGCCCGACGAGACCGAAGAGTCCGGCGAGAAGGCCCTCCGCACGCTCGTGCGCCAGGCGCTGGCGGCCGGCAAGAACGCGTGCGTGCTCCTCGCCCCGGACGGCCGTCAGGTCGCCTACCTCTCGACTTCACGCAGCGATCCCGCCACCGGCGAATCTTTCCCCGAAGTCGACCCGAAGCATCTGTCCTGGAACTCGCCACGCGGCTGGTGCCCGGATTGCCGCGGCCACGGCCTCGAGGTCACGACGTTCTCCTCCGACGAAGAAGAGTCCATCAATGAGAACGCCATCGCCGACCGCGTCGGTGAAGCGGTCTGCCCGACCTGCCGCGGCGAACGCCTCGGCCCGATCGGACGATCGGTGAAGCTCGCCGGACCGAAGGGACGCTCGTTATCCCTGCCCGGCCTGCTCCGCCTCCAGCCCGACGAGTCCCTCGCGTTCCTTTCCGGCCTCAAGCTCGAGGCGCGCGAGAAAGCGATCGTGGGCGCCCTGCTCCCGGAGATCGCGGCGCGCCTGCGTTTCCTCGATTCGGTCGGCCTCGGCTACCTCGCGCTCGACCGCGGCGCCGACACGCTCTCGGGCGGCGAAGCCCAGCGTATCCGCCTCGCGGCGCAGCTCGGCTCGACCCTCTCGGGCGCGCTCTACGTCTTGGACGAACCGAGCATCGGCCTGCACCCGCGCGACAACGACCGGCTCATCGGCTCGCTCAAGGGCCTGCGCGACCGTGGCAACACCGTCTTGGTCGTCGAACACGACGAAGATACGATGCGCGCGGCCGACCTGGTCGTCGACATGGGTCCGGGCGCCGGCGTCCACGGCGGCGAGATCGTCGCCCAAGGCACCGCGGCCGCGCTCGAGAAGCGCGCCGACTCGGTGACAGGTCGTTTCCTTAAGGAGGCCATCCCGCATCCGCTCCGCGGTGAGCGCCGGCCGGTCGCCGGCAAGGGCGCTCCGGCGGCCTGGGTCCGCCTCAAGGATGCTTCGCTCCGTAACCTCAAGGGCTTCGACGTCCAGATTCCCGTCGGCCGCCTGACCGTCGTCTGCGGCGTCTCCGGCGCCGGCAAGTCCACGCTCGTGACCGACCTCCTCGCTCCCGCGATCCGCGCGGCCGTCGCGAAGAAGAAGGACGGACTCACGGGCAAGGAAGCGCTCGGCGTGGTCTCGCACGAGGGCAAGCCGGCCTTCGGCAACCTGTCCGGACTCAAGGGCTTCCGTCAGCTG
The DNA here is from genome assembly GCA_004293385.1 of Verrucomicrobiota bacterium. Classification (GTDB taxonomy): domain Bacteria; phylum Verrucomicrobiota; class Verrucomicrobiia; order Opitutales; family UBA953; genus UBA953. Next base: position 10,349 of record RDYO01000085.1, on the reverse strand, counting down.
GTGGTCGTCGACCAGGAACCGATCGGCAAGACGCCGCGCTCGACGCCGGCGACCTACGTCGGCGCCTGGGACCTCATCCGCGAACGTCTGGCCTCCCTGCCCGAAGCCGCGATCCGCGGCCATGGCGCAGGCTTCTTCTCCTTCAACACTTCCGGCGGTCGTTGCGAAGCGTGCTCCGGCGCGGGCCGCATCAAGCTCGAGATGAGCTTCCTGCCGGACACCTACGTGCCGTGCGAAGAATGCGCGGGCACGCGCTACGGCTCGGCCGCGAAAGCGATCCGCTGGAACGGGAAGTCCGCGGCGGACCTGCTGGCGATGACGTTCGAGGAAGCCGCGGCGTTCCTCTCCTTCGACGCGAAGCTGGGCGACCTCTGCGGACTGATGGTGAAGACGGGCCTCGGCTACCTGACGCTCGGCCAGAGCAGCCCGACGCTCTCCGGCGGCGAGGCCCAGCGTCTGAAGCTCGTCAGCGAACTCGCCCAAGGTCTGCCGACCTTCCGCGAACGTTCGCGCGGCGAGATCCGCCCGAACCTCTACATCCTCGAAGAACCGACCATCGGCCTGCACCAGTCCGATTGCCGTCGTCTGATCGAACTCCTCCACGCGCTCGTGGACCAAGGCCACACGGTCGTGGTGATCGAGCATCATCCCGACGTGATCGCCGAGGCGGACTGGGTGCTCGAGATCGGACCGGAAGGCGGCAACGCCGGCGGCCAGCTGGTCCATGCCGGCGACCCGGAGTCCCTCGCCAAGCTGAAGAAGTCGCCCACGGCGCCCTCGCTCCGGCTCACCCTCGAACGCGGGCTCGTCAAAAAGGTCGCGGGTTGAGCCTCGGTCTTGGCGGTTCCCTTTGACCCCGGCCCACCGACAGGTATTGCTTACCTCCTAAGTCCGATGTCCTCCCGTCCCCTCCTCCTTGGCGTCAACATCGACCACGCCGCGACGCTCCGCCAGGCGCGTTACCGCGGAGCCCACCTGTCGCCTCACGCCGAGCCCGACGTGGTCGCCTTCACGCGCGAAGCCCTCGCCGGCGGCGCCGACGGCATCACGCTGCACCTGCGCGAGGATCGCCGTCACATCCAGGACGCCGACGTCCATGCGATCGCCGCCATCCCCGGCGTCCGCCTCAACCTCGAGATGGCCTGCACGCCCGCGATGACCGCCTTCGCCCTGCAGCTGAAGCCGGCCGCGGTCTGCCTCGTCCCGGAATCCCGCGAAGAGGTCACGACCGAAGGCGGCCTCGACGTCGCCGGGCAGCTGACCCGCGTCCGTGAGACGACCCACGCCCTGAAGGCCGCCGGCATCGAGGTTTCCTTGTTCATCGGACCCGAAGCCCCGCAGATCGAAGCCGCCGTCGCCGTCGGCGCCCCGGTCATCGAACTCCACACGGGGGCTTTCGCCAACGCTTGGAAATCGCCGGTCGCCGATGCCGAACTCGAACGGCTCCGCGCCGGCTGTGAGCTGGCCCATCGCCATGGGCTGATCGTGAACGCCGGCCACGGCATCAACTACGACAACATCCGCGCCATCCTCACGCTACCGCACCTGCACGAACTGAACATCGGCCACTCGATCGTCGCGCACGCCCTCTTCACGGGCATCCGCGGCGCGGTCGCGGAGATGAAGGCTCACCTGGCCAAGCAGGCATGAACCTAGAAGGTGGCAACGTGCTCGGCGTCGGCGTGGACCTCACGGAGGTCGACCGCATCCGCTCGGCGCACCTGAAGCATGGCGCCGCCTTCCTCGACAAGGTCTTCACGCCCGCGGAGCAGAAACTCTGCCTGGCGAAAGCCGACCCCTATCCTTCGCTCGCCGCCCGCTTCGCCGCCAAGGAAGCCGCCAGCAAGGCCTTCGGCACGGGCATCGGCGCGGAGCTCTCCCTGACGAGCATCGGCGTCCTCAACGGCCCGGAAGGCGAACCGGTCGTCGAACTCGACGACAAGGCCCGCGCCCTCCTCGCCGCCCGCGCCGCCTCCCGCCTGCTGATCTCGCTCACGCACACCGACACGCTCGCCCAAGCCTTCGTGGTGCTGGTCCGCTGACGCATGAGCGCCGCCTCCCGCCTGCCGGTCCTATCCTGTGCCGAAGCCGCGGCCGCCGAAGCGGCGTTCCTCGCCGGCGATGCGAAGCTTTCGTGGGAGCTGATGAACCGGGCCGCCCGCGGCATCGGCAACGAAGCCCTCGCCCTCCTCGGCCGCAAGCCGGAACGCATCCTGGTCCTCGCTGGCAAAGGTAACAACGGGGCCGACGCTTTCCTCGCCGCGTTGCACTGCGCCCGCGCCGGCACGGAGATCGTCGCGGTCTTCGCCGAAGGCGGTCCGGCCCGCGCCCAAGCGCAGCGCGCCTGGTCCGTCCGCAAGAAAGGCGTACGCATCGGCATCGTCGCCGCGGCCAACCTCCGCCAGCTGGCCACGCTCGAATTCGACCTGATCTTCGACGGCATCCTCGGCCAAGGCTTCCGCGCTCCGCTCTCCGCCGACCTACGGCGCTTCCTCCGCGACACGGACAGGCTCCAAGGCCTGCGCGTCGCGGTCGATCTGCCGAGCGGCCTGGGCGACGACGCGAACGGCCCGGCCTTCCGCGCCGACCTGACGGTATCCATCGGTTGCCTGAAACGCCCGCTGCTCGCGCCGAAGGCCGCCCGCTTCGTCGGCCGCCTCCGCGTCCTCGATATCGGCCTGCCCCTGGGCGAAACCGAAGAAGCCTGCGTGACCGCCGCCGCCCTCGCGACGCTCACCAAACCGCGCCGCGCCCGCAGCGATAAACGTCACCAAGGACGTCTGCTCATCATCGGGGGCTCCGAGCGCATGCCCGGCGCGGTCATCATGAACACCGCCGCGGCCCTCCGTTCGGGTGCGGCGCTGGTCACGACCTGCCTGCCGGAATCCGTGCTAGCGAAAGCCGCGGTCGCCTATCCCGAAGCGATGTGGCGTGGCCTACGCAATGGACGGGATGGCTCGCTCGCTGCGACGAACCTGCGAGAACTCCGCCCTCTGCTCGCCGACAAGGACGTGCTCCTGCTTGGCTCGGGCATGGGCGAGAAAGCGGTGAAGCTCATCGGGACGATCGCCGACGTGGCCAAGTCGGCCCTCGTCCTCGACGCGGATGCGCTCCGGCCGGCGGTGATCAAGGCCTCGCGAGGCACGAAAGTACGCGTGCTCCTGCCGCATGCCGGCGAATTCAAACGTCTCAGCGGTCGCATCGCGTCCGTGGCCGCGGCCCGCGCCTACGCCCGTCGCACGAAGACCATCGTCGTGCTCAAAGGCCCGCTGACCTGCGTCACCGACGGACTGCGCGTGCTCCATATCCCCTTCGGCGGACCGGTGCTCGCGCGCGGTGGCTCCGGCGACCTGCTCGCCGGGATCGTCGCCTCGGTGCTGGCCCGCCGGAACGAACTCAGCCTGACCGCCTTCGACGCGGTGGTGCTGGCGACGACCTGGCATGCGCGTGCCGCCGACTGGCTGAGGGATAACCACGGGGAGGAAGCGGTGAGAACCACCGAGCTCCTCGCTGGGCTTTCCCCGGTCTTGCGCGGCTGAACCGGTCCGACTGGCTGGCGGGATGCAGCCGATCCCGACCGACCCGCTCGCGCAACGCGTCCTGCTCAACGGCCTCAAGGGCGTCGGTCCGGTCACGGTCCGCCGCTTGCGCGAGGCCTTCGGCGGCGAACTCTCCGTGGCGCTCGGCGCTCCGGCCGACCAGCTCGCGAAAGTCGAGGGCATCAGCCGTCCCGTGGCGGCCGCCATCGCCGCGCGCGACTTCGACTGGGCGGCGGAGATGGGGCGCGTCCGTGACCTGGGCTTCAGGCTCTTGAGCGAAGCCGACGACGCCTGGCCGACGACGCTGGCGCGGCTCTGGGATCCGCCGTTGGTGCTCTACGCGGAAGGCGAAAATTTCCCGACGGAACGTGCGGTCGGCATCATCGGCTCGCGACACTGCACGACCTACGGGGCCTCGCTGGCGCGCGGCTTCGCACGCGACCTCGCCAAGCAAGGCTGGTGGGTCGTCAGCGGCCTGGCCCGCGGCATCGACACCGCGGCGCACGAAGGCGCGCTCGACGCCGCGGGCCGCACCGCGGCGGTCGTCGGCCACGGACTCGACCTCACCTTTCCACCTGAAGCGGTGCGCCTCCGCGCGCGGATGAAGGCCGACGGCTGCGTGCTCTCCGAATTCCCGCTCGGCCGGCCGGCGGACCGGCAGACGTTCCCGCAGCGCAACCGCATCGTCGCGGGCCTCGTCCGCGTGATGGTCGTGGTCGAGACCGACGTCGACGGCGGCAGCATGATCACGGCGCGCTTCGCGGGCGACCTCGGCCGGACGCTCTGCGCGGTGCCCGGCCGCGCCGATAGCCCCGCGAGCCGCGGCTGCCATGCGCTCATCCGGGACGGCGCGACGCTCGTGTCGTCCGTGGACGACATCCTGACGGAACTGGGCGAAAGCCGCGCACAGCCGGCCTTGGCGTTGGTGACGGACCCGCCGGAGTTCGCCCGCTGGCTACCGCATTTCGGCGGCGGCGCCGCGCAGGACGCCGAGAGCCTCGCCGCGCTCGCGGACTGCGCCATCGCCGAGGCGGCGGTAGCCCTGACGATGATGGAAATCCGCGGCGTGCTGACGCGCCGGCCCGACGGCCGCCACGAACGTGCCTGACTCAGCGGTGCGGTACGTTGCCTTGGTCCGCCGGCACGGGCGCGGTGAGCGGATTGCCCAAGCAGAGATCGAGCACCGCCTTCGGCTTGGCGAAGCAATCGCGCAGGCAGCCCATCACCGGACGCCAGCCTTCGCCGAACGCGGCCGGATAAGCCGTGGAGCGCAGACCGGCGCGGTCGGCCTGCCAGAGCGCGCGGACGCAATGCCACCCTTGCGAGACGAAGACGATCTGGTCACCGGGATAATAGGCCTTCGCCCGCTGCACGGAATCCAAGGTGCGCCAACCGTAAGGGTCTTCGACGATCGGACAGGTCACGCCGGCCGTGCGCAGGCGTTCGGCCATCACGCGCGCATGGACGGCGGTACCGGAAGTCACGACGAGCTTCACTCGGCCCGAACGAGCGAGTTCCGCCGCGGCGGCGATGCGCGGCCGGAAAGTGCCGGAGTGTTCCTGCGTTCCGTGTACGAACTCGTCCGTCCCTAGGAGGACCATGACCGCACCGGCCGGAACCTCGTCCGGCGTCGCGGCGAGCCGTCCCCACCCGGCGGACCAGAGCCAGGCGTTGGAGCCGAAGAAGAATAACGCCAACGGGGCGAAAACCACCCACACCCCGCGTTGGAGCCAACGAGACATGAAATCGACAATTACGCCCAATTTTTCGTTAGCAAGGGGTCTGTCGGGATGGGTTTGCCTAAATTTAGGCATCAATGGGTTGCCGAAAGAGCGTATTAGGTCATTTTAGGGGGACGTCATCTACTGGCACGGATTCTGCCTACTTTTACTCATCATGAGTGCCAACCCCGCCGCCCCGAACGCCAAAGTCCTGGTCATCGATGACGACAAGGACCTCCGCTACTCGCTGCGTCGCGCGCTTGCGGGCCTCGGCCACACGGTGATCGAAGCGGACAGCGGTGAGACCGGCGTCGTCGCCGCCAAGCGCGACCAGCCCGACGTGATCCTCCTCGATAACCGCATGGGCGGCATGACCGGCATCGAGACCTTGCAGATGCTCCGCGGCGCGCAGCCCCAGGCGATGGTCATCCTGATGACCGCTTTCGGCACGACGCAGACCGCGATCGAGGCGATGAAGTTCGGCGCCTACGACTACGTGATGAAGCCGTTCGATCAGGCCAAGCTGATCGCGCTCGTCGACAAGGCCCTCTCCGCCCGTCGCGACCTCGCGTCGGCGACGCGCTCGACGCGCATGCTCGTGAACCCGGCCGACTACAAGGAAGGCATCGTCGGCAGTTCCGAACCGATGCAGGAAGTCCTGAAGTCCATCGGCCAGGTCGCCGCCAGCGACGCGACCGTGCTCATCACCGGCGAAAGCGGCACGGGCAAGGAGCTCGTCGCCCGCTGCATCCACCAGCACTCCTTGCGCGCCAAGGGTCCGTTCCTCGCCGTCAACTGCGCCGCGATTCCCGAGAACCTCATCGAGTCCGAGCTCTTCGGCCACGAGAAGGGCGCGTTCACCGGCGCGACCAACCAGAAGCCCGGTAAGTTCGAGCTCTGCGACGGCGGCACCATCTTCCTCGACGAGATCGGCGACATGTCCCTGCCCACGCAGACCAAGGTCCTCCGCGCCATCCAGGAAGGTGAGATCCAGCGCGTCGGCGGCACGACGACCCTCAAGGTCAGCGTGCGCCTCGTCGCCGCGACCAACAAGGATCTCGAAGCGATGGTCGCCACGCGCCAGTTCCGCGAAGACCTCTACTACCGCCTCAACGTCTTCCGCATCCGCCTGCCCGCCCTGCGCCACCGCAAGGGCGACGTGCCGCTGCTCGTCGACTATATGCTGCAGCGCCAGGCCGCGGCCAAGAAGCTCAAGCCGAAGCGCCTCTCCGACGAGGCCCTCGACGCCCTGCTCGCCTACGATTGGCCAGGCAACGTGCGCGAACTCGAGAACGTCGTGCAGCGCGCCAACGTCCTGGCCAAGGGCGAGACCATCCTCCCGAAGGACCTCCCGCAGGACGTCCTCAATCCGCGCAAGCCGGCCGCCTCGGCTCCGGCCGCCGTCGCCGTCGCCGGCCCCGCCGCCGCGGCCAGCGCCCCGGTCGAGACTTCCCTCGGCGTCAGCTCCGCCTTCGACGCCATCTACAAGCAGGGCCGGGCCGGCGACGGTAAGTCCATCCTGACGATCATCGAGATGGAGATGATCAAGCGGGCGATGGAAGAGACCCGCGGCAACCAGCTGCGCTCCGCGATGATCCTCGGCATCAACCGTTCGACGCTGAAGAAGCGCCTGCTCGAGATGCGCGAGGCCGGCATCAAGGTGTTCACTTAATCTTTGCCACCCGACGGGAAAAGGATTGGTTGGAGGCTCACCCCATGAGCACCTCCTCCCCCCTCCGTACCACGCTGCTGGCCACGGCCGCGCTCTTCCTGGGCTCGTACGCCGCCTTCGCCGGCGAGACGATCCAGATGTTCGACGGCAAGTCCCTCGCCGGCTGGAAGGCTTCCAAGAACTCCCCCGAAGGCACCTACAAGATCGAGGACGGCGTCCTGCAGATCCGCGGCGGTCAGGGTCACCTCTTCTTCGTCGGCGCCGACGGCAAGGCCAACTTCACGAACTTCGATTTCAAGGCGAAGGTGAAGACCTATCCGGGCGCCAACTCGGGCCTCTACTTCCACACGACCTACGAAGACAAGGGCTGGCCCTCCCAAGGCTACGAGTGCCAGGTCAACGGCAGCCACAAGGACATCAAGCGCACCGGCGGCCTCTACGCCGTCCGTGACGTCCTGAACACGCCCGCCGCGCCGGACAACGAGTGGTTCGACTACCGCATCCGCGTCGAAGGCAAGCGCATCCAGATCTGGATCAACGGCAAGCAGACCGTCGACTTCACCCAGCCCGAAGACTGGACCCCGCCGAAGGGCATGCCCGGCCGCAAGCTCGGCAACGGCACCTTCGCGATCCAGGCCCACGACCCGGGCTGCAAGGTCGACTACAAGGATCTCGTCGTCGAGCGCCTCTGAGCGCCCGGAGCATGAAACGAAAGGCGGACCGCAAGGTCCGCCTTTTTTTGCGCCTACGCGTCAGGCGAGCGCCCGCTCGAGTTCGGCGATGAGCCGCGTCCGCACGGGCTCGGCCGACGCCGCGAGACGACGTTGCTCCTGCTCATACTCGCCGCGGCCTTCCGAGGTCTCGATCGTGATAGGCTTCAGGCCGATCGCGGAGAAGTCGTAAGGGCTGGCGCGCATGTCGACCGACCGGGCGACGTGCGCGAGTTCGAACGCGTCGGCGGCGAGCTCGGCCGAGACCCATGGCTGCGCCTTCATCGCCCACTTGAAGAGATCCATCGTGACGTGCACGCAGCCGGGTTGCTCGTTCTCAACCCGCGCCTCGAGCGTGGGCGCGAGTTTGTTCAACGGCCGGGCGCCGGGCGTGAAGAAACGGAAAGCATCATAGTGCGTGCAGCGCACGGGCAGCGCGCGGACGACGGCGTCGGTGCCTTCCGCCCCGAGGCGGAGCGGCCAGGCGGCATGGCGGCGCTCTGCGGCCTGTCCGTAGACCATCGCCCATTCGTGCAGGCCGAAGCAGCCATGGAAAGCGGGGCGCGCCGCGACGGCCCGGCAGAGCCGCAGGCTGAAGTCGAGACGCCCGGCCTGCGCGGCATCGGGCAGCGCGACACGTACCATGCCATCCGTTCCGCGCAGGAAACGACGTCCGTCGACGAGCTCGTCGGCGTCGGCCAGCGCGACGCCGGCGCCGGGCGTCCAGCGGCGCAACGCGGCCAGGCGGAAAGGATAATAGGTGAAGAGAAAGTCTTCGACCGGATCGGGCACGCCCTTGCGCGCGCGTTCGCGACGCGCGTCGACGAGCCGGTCCGCGCGCGCCTCATGGGCGGCGCGACGGGCCCGCCACGCGTCGCCCTCGAGCACGACCTGACTGGCGGCGACGACGTTCAATCGAAGCGGCGATGGTGCGCGGCGACCTTGACGTATTTCTCAGCCCAGCCGGGCAGGGCCGCCTGCTCGGCGGCCGTGAGCGCGCGCACGACCTTGGCCGGCGAACCCATGACGAGCGAGCCGGGCGGGACCTGCGTGCCCTTGGTGACGAGCGAGTTCGCGCCCACGATGGAGCGCGCGCCGATGACCGCGCCGTCGAGGATGGTGGCGTGCATGCCGATCAGGCACTCGTCGCCGATCACGCACGCGTGGATCATCGCCAGGTGGCCGACCGTGACGCGCGCGCCGACCTTGGCCGGCAGGCCGTCGGCGACATGCACCACGGCGCCGTCCTGGATGTTGCTGCCTTCGCCCACCTCGATCGGGGCGATGTCCCCGCGGAGCACCGCGCAGGGCCAGACGCTGGCCTTGGCCCCGAGGGTGACGTTGCCGATGATGACGGCCCGGCTATGGACGTAGGCCGAATCACTGAGGGTCGGCCCGATCGACAGATTGCGGGTCAGCTCCTTGGAAAGCGCCGCATCGGCGTCGAGCGGCTCCTCAAACTGCCCGCCTTGGTAAAAAGGGTTCATGCCCCAAGAATTAAGCACCTCCCCCCGGCTGGGAAGGCCTAACCACCCCGACTACCCCTCTTTAGGGCGATTTAACCCTAAAAACGACCACCCCGCCCCTCAGCCCACCCCCACCCCCTCCTCAAGATACTACCCCTGCCCCAACCCCTACCCCTAATCACCCGACAATTCCCCTTGCCAACCCCCCTCCAGTCCGTTTGCTCCGACCTTCCGACAGCCATGAAGGCCACATTTATCACCTCCGGTCGCCAATTCACCGTCACTCAGGGCGACATCCTCATCGTTAACCAGTACCCTGGTAAGAACGAAGGCGACGTCCTCACGTTCGACCAGGTCCTCCTGGTTGGCGAAGGCGCCTCCGCCAAGATCGGCACCCCGACCGTCGCCGGCGCGAAGGTCACCGCCAAGATCCTTGAGAACAAGCGCGGCGAGAAGATCGACATCTTCAAGCACCGCCGCCGTAAGGGCTACTACCGCCGTCGCGGCCACCGCCAGGAACTGTCGGTGATCAAGGTCGAATCCATCTCTGCTTAACCCTTAACGTCCACCCACCATGGCAACAAAGAAAGGCGGCGGCACTTCCTCCAACGGCCGCGACTCCACCTCCAAGCGCCTCGGCGTGAAGCTTTACAGCGGCGAATTCGCCACCGCCGGATCGATCATCATCCGCCAGCGCGGAACCCGCATGAACGCGGGCCGCAACGTCGGCATGGGCCGCGATCACACCCTCTTCGCCAAGGCCGATGGTCTGGTGAAGTGGGACGCCGAGCACCGCAAGGTTGAGATCGTTCCGACGGCCTCCACCGCCTGCGCGATCAAGTAAGCTGCTCGTCAGCCCTCCGAGAAGCCGACCAACAGGTCGGCTTCTTTGTTTTACGGACCAGCGGACGACGGCCTCAGGCGTCGACGCCGGCCTGCGCGGAGCGCCGGAACTTCCAGCCCATCACCAGCGACACGAGGATGAGGCCGGTCGCCAAGGCGATCCAGATGCCCGCCGCGCCCATGCCCCAGCGGCCGACGGGCAGACCGAACAGTCGGAAGCCGGCCGGGAAAGCCAGGGCCAGCGCCAACGGCAGGCAGAAAAGCCAATAGACGATGAAGACGCTCCACGAAGCCCACGCGGCCCGGTTGACGGAACGGAGCAGATAGGCCGCCACGACCTGCACGCCGTCGAAGGGCGCCCAGATGGCCGCGAAGATCAGCAGGCTCGAGGCGAGCGC
>RDYO01000071.1 GCA_004293385.1 Verrucomicrobiota bacterium | reverse complement strand
TATCTTCCAGGTGAAGCTCAAGGCCGGCGAGGTCATCGAAGCCTTCTATGTCTCCGAGGACGCCACCGCCTACGTCATCCGTCAGGCCGGCGGCGCCGACCGCCGCGTGCCCAAGGCCGAAGTGGCGTCCGCCAAATACCTGCGGCGCTCGCTCATGCCGGAGGGATTGCTCGACGGCTTCACGGACGAACAGGTCACGGACCTCTTCGCCTACCTGAAGACGCTGAAGTAAGATTCCAGGGCTAGGGCCAGGGCTAGGGCTAGTGAGTGGCAGAGCAAGGCGGTGGCAGGGTTCTCCTGTCGCCTCTTCTAGCCCTAGCCCAAGCCCTGTCCCTAGCCCTATCAGGCCTTCTTCGCTTGCCGAGGGGGCGTAGGGGCTTACGGCTTGAGGCATGTCCGTCTGGTTCAATCCCGCCCGCGAAATCGACGCCCTGCTGCGCAAGGCGGCCGCTTCCGTCCCCGGCCTCGAGGCCGACTTCAATCCGGAGCTGAAGTCGTCCGATCCGCGCCACGCCGACTTCCAGGCCAACGGCGTTCTCGCTGCCGCCAAGAAGGCCAAGGCCAATCCGCGCGCCCTTGCCACCGCGCTCGTCGAAGCCGTCCGCGCCCAGGGCGGGCTCGATGACAAGATCGTGCAGATGGAAGTCGCCGGCCCGGGCTTCATCAACTTCAAGCTCACGCCCGCCGCCCTCGGCGCCTGGCTCCGCGAGTATCGCGACGAATCCAAGTGGCGCGCCGGCGCGGCCCGCCTGATGGGCGGCCGGAAGGTCGTCATCGACTATCCTTCGCCGAACACCGCGAAGCAGATGCACGTCGGACACCTCCGTCCGATCGTCATCGGCGAGGCCGTCGCCCGCCTCATCGAGTTCTGCGGCGCCGATCTCGTCCGCGACAACCACATCGGCGACTGGGGCACGAACTTCGGCATCCTGATCCTCGCCATCCGTCGCGCGGGCTTCCAGTTGGACGCCAAGAGCCCCAACGCCCTCGAAGACCTCGAGCGCCTTTACAAGGAGGGCAGCGCCGCCACCAAGGCCGATCCGGCCCTCATGGACGCCGCCCGCGCCGAGCTCGCGAAGCTCCAGTCCGGCGACCCCGCCAACACCGCCCTCTGGAAGGAGATCGTCGAGGTCTCCAACGCCGCCTGCCAGCGCATCTACGACCAGTTCGGTCTCAAGACCGACGTCATCCTCGGCGAATCCTTCTACCGCGACAAGGTCGACCAGGTCTACGCCGAGCTGGCGAAGCACAAGCTGGCCGAGGAAAGCGAAGGCGCCCTCGTGGTCTGGCACGACGAGGAGCCCCGCTTCTCGCGCGACGCCGAGACGAAGATGCCCTTCATCGTCCGCAAGAAGGATGGTTCTTCGAACTACGCCTCGACCGACCTCGCCACGCTCCTCTACCGAGCCGAGCACTTCAAGGCCGACGAGATCGTCTACGTCACCGACGGTCGCCAGCAGGATCACTTCCATCAGCTCTTCCTGACCGGCGCCAAGTGGTTCAAGGCTTCGGACCGCAAGCTGCCGCGTCTCCGTCACGTCTGGTTCGGCACGATCCTCGGCGAGGACGGCAAGGCCATCAAGACCAAGTCCGGCGAGCCCGTGCGCCTGCAGGAGCTCATCGACCAGGCCGAGAAGCTCGCGTACGAAGCCGTCACCAGCAAGAACCCCGACCTGCCCGAAGCCGAACGCAAGGCCATCGGCAAGGCCATCGGCGTCGCCGCCATGCGTTACGCCGACCTGTCGTCGAACCGCACGATGGACTATACTTTCTCGTGGAGCAAGCTGCTCGCCTTCGAAGGCAACACCGCGCCGTACCTCATGTACGCCGTCGTGCGTGTCCGCTCGATCTTCCGTAAGAGCGGCCTCGCCGTGGGGCAGGGCGAAGAAGGCGCGACCGATCCGGAAACCCCGGCCGAGATCGCGCTCGCCCGCAAGCTGCTGGCGTTCACCGCCGCGCTCGACCAGGCGCTCGAAGAACTCCGCCCGCACCACCTCTGCACCTACCTGCACGAGCTCGCCGCGGCCTACGGAACCTTCTACGCCGCCGACAGCGTCATCGTGGACGACCCCGCCGTGAAGGCCCGCCGTCTCATGCTCTGCTCGCGCACCTGCGCCGTCATGGAAACCGGCCTCCGCCTGCTCGGTATCGAGCCCGTGGAGCGCATGTAAGCGCCGCACGGCGGCGCGCGGTCCCAGTGGTTGGCGGATAACGGCGACGATGTATCCATTTCTGCTTTCCGTGGCCTTGGGCCATCAGGGAGGACTTTCCGAGTAGACCTCCTTCGGTGCTGGGTTAGAAAAGCCTCACCCCATGGAGACTCCTGCCCCGAAGTCCGAACGCCTGCTTTCGCTCGATGCCCTGCGTGGCTTCGACCTCTTCTGGATCGTCGGCG
>RDYO01000070.1 GCA_004293385.1 Verrucomicrobiota bacterium | reverse complement strand
GCCGTCCTGCTGGTGGGCGTGGTGGCCGTCGACCTGACCGAATATGCGGCCAAGATCGACCAGTACGCGAAGGCGAATCCGCAGTCCAAGGACCCCGTGAAGGATTTCCGGGGGAAGCACGAAGCGGAGGCCTGGTTCTTCCTGCTCAAGGACTATCAGCGCGAGCGCATCATGTCTTTCGTCGCCCCCGACGTGATCGACCCCAAGGGGCTCGGCGCCACCTGGAACGTCAACCAGGCCGTCATTGCGGTCGGCCGCGGCGGTTTCCGCGGACAGGGCATAGGCAACGGCACCCAAGCCCGCTTCGGCTACCTGCCGGAAGCGGCGGCGCACAATGACTTCCTTTTTTCCGGGATGGCCGAGGAGATCGGCTTCACCGGCGGTTTCCTGGTGATCGGTTCCTTCGTCCTGCTGTTCTGGCGCGTCGTGCGCACGGCGGCGCGGACGACGGATCGGTTCGGCTCTTTGTTGGCGATCGGCGCGGCGGTCGTGCTCGGCACGCACGTCGTGGTCAACGTCGGCATGAACATCGACCTGATGCCCGTCACCGGGGTCCCCCTTCCTTTCCTTAGCTACGGAGGGTCTTTCGTACTCAGCTGTTTCCTGCTCCTTGGACTAGTCCAGAGCGTTCACCGGCATTCGGCCGGTGGCGGCGAAGACGGAGGCTCTCCGGCAACCGGCTTAACCGCCTGACCGAGATGCCCGAAAACACCGAACCCGAAGATATCAACGACGAGCTGCCGGAAGGCGGCGAACAGACCTCCCCGATCGACCAGCGCCAGCTGGCCGACGAGGCGGCCAAGCGGCGCAAGGAGCTTCCGCTGCTCCAGCGCATCGTGAAGCACTTCTCCAAGGACCGCGCGGTCTACCGCGAGCTCGTGATCAACGCCGAGACGCTCGAGAAGCGCGTCGCGCTCCTCACCAACGGCGTCCTCGACAAGTTCGAGATCGAGCACAAGGGCGAGAACCGCATGGTCGGCGCGATCTTCAAGGGCCGCGTCCAGAACCTCGAGGGCGGGCTCAAGGCCGCCTTCGTCGACATCGGCCAGCCGAAGAACGCGTTCCTGCACTACTGGGACATGCTCCCGGCCGCCAATGACTCGCAGGTCGAGTTCATCCGCGACAACGAGTCCGCCGAACAGAAGCAGCGCAAGGCCCGCTACCAGGCCAAGGACATCCCGCAGCTCTTCCCGGCCGGCTCCGACATCGTCATCCAGGTCGTCAAGGATCAGATCGGCACCAAGGGCCCCCGCTCGACCACCAACATCGCGCTCCCGGGCCGTTACCTGGTGCTGATGCCGTTCAGCGGCGCGTGCGGCGTCTCCCGCAAGATCGAGGAGTCGTCCGAACGCGAACGCCTCAAGGACATCCTTCGCTCGCTGACCATCCCGGAGGGCATGGGCGTCATCATCCGCACCGCCGGCGAGGGCAAGCAGGCCCGCTGGTTCGTCCGTGACCTGCACATGCTCCTCAAGCGCTGGCAGGCCATCGTCGAGAAGATCAACGCCCCCGACCGCAAGCCCGTCCTCCTCTACCAGGAGCCCGGCCTCATCGAGCGTACCGTCCGCGACTTCCTCACGGAAGAAGTCGACCGCATCCTCGTAGACAATCCCGAGGACTTCAAGCTGGTGCAGGACCTCGTCGGCGAAGTGTCGCCGCGTTCCCGTTCGCGCGTCGAGATGTACGCCGACCCTATCCCGGTCTTCGAGCGCTATAACATCGAACGCCAGATCGAGCAGCTCTTCCAGCGTCGCGTCCCCCTTCCGAGCGGCGGCGAGATCGTCATCGACGAGACCGAGGCGCTCACGGCCATCGACGTCAACACCGGCGGCCACCGCGGCAAGGACGGCGCCAAGGACGGCAACTTCATCACCCAGGCCAATCTCGAGGCCGTCACCGAGGCGGCCCGTCAGATCAAGCTACGCAACCTCGGCGGCCTCATCATGATCGACACCATCGACATGAAGAACCCGAAGGACCGGAAGAAGGTCTTCGAGGCCCTGCGTGACGCGATGGAGGACGACCGCGCCAAGCATCAGATCCTGCCGATCTCCCAGCTGGGAGTGCTCCAGATGACGCGTCAGCGCCATACGGAGTCCAATACGACCTCGATGTACACGGCCTGCCCGCACTGTCAGGGCCGCGGTATCGTCAAGAACCCTCGCACGGTCTCCGTCGAGATCCAGCGCAAGCTCCTCAGCGTCATCCGTCGCCTGCGCGAGGGCACCAGCCCCGATAAGGAGCTGGAGATCAACATCCTCCTCCACCCGGTCAATCTCGAGCGCATCATCACGGAGGACCGAGAGTTCTTCCGCGACCTGATGAAGTCCTGCAAGGTCCGCCTGGGCACCAAGCCCGACCCGACCTATAGCATCGAAGCGTTCAAGCTCTTCGACGGCGCC
>RDYO01000084.1 GCA_004293385.1 Verrucomicrobiota bacterium | reverse complement strand
CTATCGCCTCCCTCCTCGCCCAAGCGTCCGGCAACGAAGAAGCCGTCGCTGCCGGCATCGCCGCCTTCTTCCTCGTCTTCGTAGCCATCGGCCTCGTCACGCTGATCGGCATGTGGAAGGTCTTCGCCAAGGCCGGCCAGCCCGGCTGGGCCGTCCTCGTCCCGATCTATAACATCATCGTGCTCCTGCGCGTCGCCGGGCTCCCCTGGTATTGGGTCTTCGCCCCGTTCGTAGCGATCATCCCGATCCTTGGTTGGATTGCTTACATCGTCTGGATCGTCTGGGTCCACCACCGCATCTCGACCCGCTTCGGCCAGGGCGTCGGCTTCACGATCGGCCTCACCCTCCTCGGCCCGATCTTCTGGCTCATCCTCGGTTTCGGCTCCGCCCAGTACGTCGGCGAAAAGCCGGCCCAGGCCTAAGTCCCCGACGTTCAGCAACAAAAAGGGCGCCCATTCGGGCGCCCTTTTTCATTCCCACCAGGCAGGCTCAGGGACCGCAGATGCCGCAGCCACCGGGGAGTTCGCGGAAGAAGTCGTGGCCTTTGTCGTCGACGAGGATGAACGCCGGGAAGTCGACGACTTCGATCTTCCAGACGGCTTCCATGCCGAGCTCCGGATAATCGATGACCTCGACCTTGCGGATGTTCTCCTGCGCGAGGATCGCGGCGGGGCCGCCGATGGAGCCGAGGTAGAAACCACCGTGCGCCTTGCAGGCGTTGGTCACGGTCTCGCCGCGGTTACCCTTGGCGATCATGACGAGCGAGCCGCCATGCTTCTGGAAGAGTTCGACGTAGCTGTCCATGCGGCCGGCGGTCGTCGGACCGAACGAACCCGAGGCCATGCCGACGGGGGTCTTGGCCGGGCCGGCGTAATAGACGGGATGGTCCTTGATGTACTGCGGCAAGCCTTCGCCCTTCTCGAGACGCTCGCGGATCTTGGCGTGCGCGATGTCGCGGGCGACGACCAGCGTGCCGGTGAGCGCGAGGCGCGTGGTGACGGGGTGCTTCGAAAGCTCGGCACGGATGTCCGCCATCGGACGGTTGAGGTCGATCTTCACGACCTGGGTGGCGTCGGCGTGCTTGCGCGCTTCGGCCGGGATGAAGCGGCCGGGGTCCGTCTCGAGCTGCTCGATCCAGATGCCGTCTTGGTCGATCTTGGCCTTGGCGTTACGGTCGGCGGAACAGGAGACGGCGAGGCCGATCGGACACGAGGCGCCGTGTCGAGGGAGGCGGACGACACGCACGTCGAGGGCGAACCATTTGCCGCCGAACTGCGCGCCGATACCGAGCTGATGCGCGACCTTGAGAAGCTCGGCCTCGAGCGCGGTGTCACGGAAGGCGCGGCCATGTTCGTTGCCGGTCGTCGGGAGCGCGTCGTAATAGTGGGTCGAGGCCAGCTTGACGGCCTTCATGGTCGCTTCGGCGGAGGTGCCGCCGATGACGAACGCGAGGTGATAAGGCGGGCACGCGGCGGTGCCGAGCGACTGCATCTTCTCGGTCAGGAACTTGACGAGGGACTTCGGGTTCAGGACGGCCTTGGTCTCCTGATAGAGGTAGCACTTGTTGGCCGAACCGCCGCCCTTGGCGACGAAGAGGAACTCGAACTTGGAGCCCTTGACGGCGGCGAGGTCGATCTGCGCGGGCAGGTTGGTGCCAGTGTTCTTCTCAGTGTAGAGGTCGAGCGGCGCGAGCTGCGAGTAACGGAGGTTATTCTGCGCGTAGGCCTGGTAGACGCCCAGCGAGAGCGCTTCGGCGTCGTCGCCGCCGGTCCAGACCTGCTGGCCCTTCTTGGCGGTGATCTGCGCGGTGCCGGTGTCCTGACAGAACGGCAGCACGCCCTTCGCGGCGACCTCGGCGTTGCGCAGCATCGCGAGCGCGACGGCGCGGTCGTTGTCGCTGGCTTCCTTATCGGCGAGGATCGCGGCGACCTGCTCAAGGTGCTCGGTGCGTAGGTAGAAGTTGATGTCGTGCAGCGCCTGGTTGGCGAGGAGGGTCAGGCCCTCGGGGGCGACCTTCAGGATCGGCTTGCCGTCGAACTCCGCGACAGAGACGTGCTCCTTGGTGAGCAGGCGATACTTCGTGGTATCGGGGCCCAGCGGGAAAGGATCCTGGTAATGGAAGGGAGAGGCCATCGCCGTCACGATGAGGAACGATGGACCGCCCGCAAATGGAAACAGGTCAACGCGCGGGCATCTGCGCCGGCGCCCCGATCCGCACGCCGCCCAGCTCGGTGCCTTCGGGCAGATCGACCGATACCAAGGCCAGGCCGACGTCGCCCGCGGCGGAACGGACTACGCCCGCGTTCTTACCCTCCGGGGTCTTGAATTCCTGCCCGACCGTGACCGACCCGGAAACCCGGCGGAGGATGCGGCGGAGCGACCCCATGGACTGGATGCGCGCCATGACCTCCTGGCCGAGGTAACAACCTTTGGTGTAGCTGACCCAAGCGTCGAGGCCGCACTCCTGCGGAAACTCATTAGCGCCACAATCAGCGGGGACGGACGGCACGCCGGCGGCGAGGCGAGCTGACTCCAACTCAGCGAGGCCGCCCAGTTCGACCGGCGCAGCGGATCCCGCGGGCGTGAGCACGTCCCAGGCTGCGACGCCGAAGCGACGGGTCGGAAAAATTCTCGCGTCGGCGGGGGCCGGTGCGGCGCCCCAGGCGACGTAGCGCTGCCATCGGGCGGTTTCGTCGGTCGCGACGACGTCGTCGGCGATGACGTTGGCGGTCACGACGGCGATGATCTCCCCGGCCGTCAGATGCGGACAGAGCAGCAGGAAAGAGCCGTCGGTCTCCTTGGAGACGATCGTATGCGCGAGCACCCGACCCTTGCGGTTGAGCCAGAGCGCGTCGGTCACGGCGACCGTGCGGAGGTCCGCCGTGCACTGCCCCTGCAGGAAAGCCGCCGCGTCTTCGCCCGTGACCCGGACGACCGCAGTCTCAACTGAGGCGAAGCGCACGGACATCAGAGAATCGCCCACAGCCAAGCGATGCCATGGAGCGCCAGGTTCGCGTAGATCGCGGCCATGACGTCGTCCAACACGATGCCGAAACCTCCGGGCAGCTTCTCGAGCGCCTTGATGCCGAACGGCTTCGTGATGTCGAAAAGGCGGAACAGCAGGAAGCCGAGCAGGATCAGCAGGAGCGACGATTTGCCGTGATGAACGTAAGGGTTGAAGAGGAAGACCAACGGCATCGCGGCGAACTCGTCGAGGATGACCTCGGACGGATCCTTCTTGCCGATGAACGCGGCGGCGACCCCGCACAACAGGATCGCGGTCAGCACGACGAGCGCGTCGAAGGCGAACTCATGCTCCCAGCCCTTGGCGTGCGCCAGACGAACCACCAAGGCCCACCACAGCAAACCCGCCGCGGAGCCCCACGTGCCCGGCGCCTTGAGGCGGCCGAGCGGACCGAGCGTCGCGACCTGGACGATCATGAGGCCAGGCCGGGCAGATGCCGGCGATGCCGGATGAGGTAGCTGAGGCCCGAATACACGGTCAGGGCGACGGACAACCAGAACAAGGCCATGATGATGACTTCCCAGCGCTGATGCCATTCGGCCGAGAGTTTCCAATGCGACTCATACGCGCGCAGGCCGATGAGGTGGCCGATGGCCAGGATCTGCAGGAACGTCTTGATCTTGCCGAGACCCTCGGCCTCGAGGACTTGTCCCGAAGCGGCGGCGACCAGACGGAGGCCGGTAATCAGGAATTCGCGGATGACGATGAGCATCACGCCGAAGGACGTGTAGAGGACCGTCGAAGCGTCCGGCGACAGCGGCTCGCCGGCGTCGCTCCAGCGCGTGACCGGCAGGCAATCGATCGCGGCGAGGCCGATGAGCAGGCCCAGGATGAAGATCTTGTCGACCAGGGCGTCCATGAGACGGCCGAAGTCCGTGACCGCGTTGAGTTTCCGGGCGATCCAGCCGTCGAAGATGTCGGTCAGGGCCGCCAGGATGAACAAAGCGAGCGCTGCGCTGGCCCAAGGGCCGGCCCAGTAAGTCCAGACCGTGATCAGGAAGATGGCCGGCAGGCGGGCCGCGGTCAGGATATTAGGGAGATGCCGAAGAATATGCATGCGGGCTTGCGGAAAGGATGTTCCCGACCGAGAGTGTGCCGCAACAGGAAAACGATGCCCCGAGCCCTCCGCACCGCCGTCTATCCCGGCACCTTCGATCCGGTCACGCTCGGGCATCTGGACGTCCTGCGCCGCGCCTCCCGGCTCTTCGACCACGTCATCGTCGCCGTCGCGCCGAGCGACAGCAAGGGCCCCTGGTTCTCCGTCGAGGAACGCCTCGGCATGGCCCGCGAGGCCTGCAAGGGCATCCGCAACGTCAAGGTGCTCGAACTCAAAGGCCTGACGGTCGAGTTCGCCCACCGCCACAAGGCCGCCGCCATCATCCGCGGCCTCCGCAAATTCAGCGATTTCGAGTTCGAATTCGACCTGGCCCACGCCAACCGCCTGATGGCCCCCGAAATCGAGACCGTCATCCTGATGCCCAGCCAGGACCAGTTCGTGACCTCCTCGAGCTTCGTGAAGGACATCGCCCGCCACAAGCTCTCCCAGGCCGCCGCCTTCGTGCCCCGCTGCGTCCTGCCCCACCTGCGCAAAAGGCTGGCGGAAAAGGCCTGAAAAGGCCCGCCTCCGCTGTTGACCGTGGGGGGTAGTTCTATTTGCTCGGCCCTTCCCCCCGCGACGACCACCGACCGGGGGCCTCCCTCCCTTTATACATACCATGGACATCAAAATCCAAGAAACCAACCCGACCCGCCGCACCGTCACCGTGACGGTCCCCGCCGCGACCGTCGCCGCCGCTGAGAAGGAAGTCGTCAAGGGCTTCTCCCGCGAGGCCGCCCTCCCCGGCTTCCGTCCGGGCAAGGCGCCGGAAGCCATCGTGCGCCAGAAGTACGGCAAGCAGATCGCCGACGAGGTCAGCCAGCGCCTCCTCTCCCAGGGCTACGAACGCATCCAGCAGGAGAAGTCCTTCACCATCTACACCGTCGCCGACGTCCAGAAGGAAGCCGGCTCCGGCGCCGACGCGGTCTTCCGCTACGAAGTCGACGTCGTCCCTGACTTCAAGACCCCCGACTGGAAGGCCGTCAAGGTCCCCGTCGAAGAAGTGACCGTCACCGAGGCCGACATCGACCAGCACCTTCAGAAGATCCTCGAGCAGCGCGCCCGCTACGAGAAGACCGAAGACGCCGCCGCCAAGGGTGACTACGTCCGCATCGGCTACGTCGGCACCGTCGACGGCAAGCCCGTCAGCGAAGTCGACGCCGAGGCCAAGTCCTATGGCAGCGCCGAATCCACCTGGGAAGAAGCCGGTGCCGAAGGCGCCGCCGTCGCCGTCCCCGCCATCGCCCAGGCCGTGATCGGCCTCAAGGCCAACGGCACCGCCCAGGCCGAATACGTCTTCCCCGCCACGCATGAGCGCGAAGCCCTCCGCGGCAAGAAGGTCAGCTACGCGATCACCGCGAGCGAAGTCCGCCGCAAGGAGATCCCGAAGGTCGACGAAGCCTTCTGCAAGGCCGTCGGCGTGAAGGACGAAGCCGACCTCCGCGACCAGCTCCGCAAGGGCATCGAAGGCTCCAAGAAGCAGGCCGCCGAGACCGCCCGCCGCGAAAAGGCCGTCGACGCCCTCCTCGCCGGCCAGGAATTCCCCCTGCCGGAATCCGCCGTCATGTCCGTCGCCCAGGGCCTCTTCTACCAGTACGCCGAGATGCGCCTGCGCAGCGGCACCAAGCCCGAAGAGCTCGAGACCCAGCGCGACGACATCCTCGCCGAAGCCAAGAAGGCCGCCGCCCTCCGCGTCCGCGCCCAGTTCGTCCTCTCCCGCATCGCCGAAGAGCTGAAGCTCGAGGTGTCCCGCGAAGAGCTCGGCTCCGCGATCATGCAGGCCGCCCAGGCCAGCCAGACCCAGCCCGAAAAGCTGGTCAAGGACCGCCAGCGCCTCGCCGAACTCCGTCGCGACGCCCTCCTCAACAAGGCCCTCGACGCCGTCCTCGCCGGCGGAGTCGCCGCCTGAGGTTGAGATTTCGCCCGTTCCGGGCACAGTCCTTCTCGCACCACCATGTCCTACATCATTCCTAACGTCGTCGAACGCGACGCCCGCGGCGAGCGAGCCTGGGACATCTACAGCCGCCTGCTCAAGGACCGCATCATCTTCATCGGCTCGCCGATCTATGATGACGTGGCCAACGCGGTCATCGCCCAGCTGCTGTTCCTGCAGATGGAGGACCCTAAGAAGGACATCTCGATCTACATCAACTCCCCCGGCGGCTCCATCACCGCGGGCATGGCCATCTACGACACGATGAACTTCCTGTCGTGCGAGGTGAACACCTACTGCATCGGCCTCTCGGCCAGCATGGCCACCGTCCTCCTCGCCGCCGGCACCAAGGGCAAGCGCCACGCGCTCCCGAACTGCCGCGTGATGATCCACCAGCCGAGCGGTGGCGCCACGGGCCAGACGTCCGACATCTCGATCGCCGCCAAGGAGATCCTCCGCTGGCGCGACACGCTCAACCACGTCCTCGCCAAGCACAGCGGCAAGACGCCCGAGGAACTGATGCGCGACTCCGACCGCGATTTCTACATGACGGCCGAACAGGCGAAGGCCTACGGCCTCGTCGACCACGTCGTGATGCCCAAGCCGGGCCGCGCCTAAGCCGATGGCCGGCGATCGCGCCGAGAGCTGCTCCTTCTGCGGCAAGCCGGCCGCCCAGGCCGGCAAACTGATCGCCGGACCCGGCGGCGTCGGCATCTGCGACGCCTGCGTGGGCACCTGCGGCCGCCTCCTCGAACGCGAGAAGGGCCGCGACGGCAAGCCGGCCGCGTCCGCCGCCGGCGGCCCCGCGATGCAGGAAGCCCCGGCGAAGCTCCCGCTGGCGCCGATCAAGCTGATCCCGCCCACGCAGCTGCGCCTCGAGCTCGACGCCCACGTCATCGGCCAGGCCCACGCGAAGAAGGTCCTCTCCGTCGCGGTCTTCAACCACTACAAGCGCCTCAACGACCGCCAGAAGCCCGCCGACGCCGCCCAGGCCGGCGACCTCGCCGACGTCGAACTCGACAAGAGCAACGTGCTGCTGATCGGCCCGACGGGCACGGGCAAGACGCTCCTGGCCCGCTCGCTCGCGCGCATGCTCGACGTGCCGTTCGCCATCGCCGACGCCACGACCCTCACCGAAGCCGGCTACGTCGGCGACGACGTCGAGACGGTCATCCTCCGCCTCCTGCAGTCCGCCGACATGGACGTCGAACGCGCCCAGCGCGGCATCGTCTTCATCGACGAGATCGACAAGATCGGCCGTAAGTCCGACTCGGCCTCCATCACCCGCGACGTCTCCGGCGAGGGCGTGCAGCAGGCGCTCCTCAAGCTCCTCGAGGGCACGATCTGCAACGTCCCGCCCGCCGGCGGCCGCAAGCACCCGGAACAGCAGTGCATCCGCGTCGACACGGCCGACATCCTCTTCATCTGCGGCGGCGCCTTCGCGGGCCTCGACCGTATCATCGCCCGCCGCGGCGGCGCGAAGTCCCTCGGTTTCGTCCCTCCGCGCAACGACGCTCCTTCCCTCTCGGCCGAACAGATCGTCGCGGGCCTCCAGCCTGAAGACCTCTTCTCGTTCGGGATGATCCCGGAGTTCGTCGGCCGCCTGCCGGTCATCTCCGTCCTCGAACCCCTCGACCGCGAGGCGCTCATCCGCATCCTGACCGAGCCGCGCAACGCCGCGACGAAGCAGTACCGCAAGCTCTTCGCCCTCTCGGGCATGTCGCTCGAGTTCACGCGCGAAGCCCTCGAGGCCGCCGCCGACAAGGCGCTGGCCCTCGGCACCGGCGCCCGCGGCCTCCGCTCGGTCCTCGAAGGCGTGCTGCTCGACACGATGTACGCCCTGCCTGAAGCCGCTCCCGGCTCGAAGTTCACGGTGACGGCCGAAGCCATCCGCGGCGAGAAGCCGGTCACGGTGGCGGCGGCGAAGAAGAAAGTTTCCTGACCTCCATGCTCGCCTATCCGGCCATCGATATCCGCGGCGGTCGCTGCGTCCGCCTCAGCCAAGGCCGCGACGACGCCCGCACCGACTATTACAAGGACCCCGTCGAACCGGCCATCGTCTTCGCCCAGGCCGGCACGTCGTGGATCCACGTCGTCGACCTCGACGGCGCCTTCGGCGGCGCCCCGCTCAACCTCCCGGTCCTCAAGCGCATCGCCGCGCTCGGCCCGAAGATCCAGTTCGGCGGCGGCATGCGCGACCGCGCGACGGCCGAGGCCGCTTACGAAGCCGGCGCCAGCCGCGTCGTCATCGGCACGCGTGCCGCGACCGACCCTGCTTTCCTCCGCGAGATGGCGAAGTCCCATGGTCCGCGCCTCGCGGTCGGCATCGACGCCAAGGACGGCCTGGTGGCCGTCAAAGGCTGGACGGCCGTCACGGCCCTCAAGGCGACGGAGTTCGCCAAGGAAGCCGGTGAACTCGGCGTCTCGACGGTGATCTACACCGACATCGCCACGGACGGCATGCTCACGGGTCCGAATTGGAAATCCCTCGAGGAAGTGCTCAAGGCCTGCCCCTGCGGCGTGATCGCCTCCGGCGGCGTGTCCGGCGTCGAAGACGTGGCGCGCCTCGCCGAGATGGCCAAGGCCTACCCGAATCTCGTCGGCGCGATCGTCGGCAAGGCCCTCTACGAAGGCCGCTGCGATGTCGCCGGATTGCTCAAGGCTACGGGCGAACGCTGAGCCGGACCGGAGCGGGTGGCTCCCCTCCTGATGCTTGCCAAGCAGGCACCCCCGCCCAACATCGACCGCCCATGGTCCTGTTCCGCCGATTCACCGCGCTGGTGGCGACGCTTCTGCTCGCCGCGACGGGCGTGCTCGCGGCCGATGAACCGACGCTGACGGCCGAGACGGTCATCGCCAAGGCGCGCGCGGCCCTCGCCGCCGACCCGGCCGACCTGGCCAAGGTGAAGTCCCTCCGGATGGTCTTCACGGCCTACGACGAGCAGAGCCGGCCGCTCAACGCGACCACGCTGACCCTCGCCGCCGGCGGCTACCGCCTGCAGAGCACCGCCGACCGTGACCGCGGCCTCGAAGCCGCCGTGTGCGCCGGCCGCCTCGAAGGCTGGACGAGCTCCAAGGCCGACGCCCTCTCCCCTCGGTCCGTCCGGCCGGTGCCCTACGAGGAATTCAAGAAGCTCCGGGACATGGCCCTCGACGACCTCGCTTTCTTCGCCGCCCCGCCGGCCGGACTCGGCACGGCGACCTATCGCGGCCCGTCCGAAATCGCCGGCCGCAAGACCCAAGCGGTCGAGTACGCCTACGGCAGCGGCCTGCGGATCACGCGCCACTTCGACGCCGCCAGCTTCGCGCTCGTGGCGTCCGACCAGACCACCCCCAAGGGCGAGCTGCAGCGCCAGCAGGTCGAGTCGCTGACGAAGGTCGACGGCATCAGCTTCCCGGCCAAGGAGACGATCTACGTCGACGGCAAGAAGTCCGGCGAAGTGACCTACGACCAGGTCAAGGTGAACCCGGCCTTGACCCCGGGGCTTTTCGATTTCCCTTCCTTCTGAGCCCATGACCTTCCTCCGCCTCCGCGCCAAAGACTTCCGCGCCAAACTCGGCGCCTTCGTCGGCACGGGCGAAGCCTCCCCCGACGTCCGCGACGCGGTGGCCGGCATCATCGCCGACGTGAAACGCCGTGGCGACGCCGCGGTGCTCGCCTACACTGCGAAGTTCGACCGCGCGAAGCTCACCGCCGCGCGCCAGCGCATCCCGCTCGCGGAACTCCGCCGCGCCGCCGCCGCCTTCGCCCCCGCGAAGAAGAAGGCTTTCGACGAAGCCGCGAAGTGCGTCACGGCCTTCCACACGCGCACATTGCCCCAAGGCTGGACGGCGAAGAACCCGCACGGCGCCACGGTCGGCGAACGCCACCACGCGATCCGTCGCTGCGGCCTCTACATCCCCGGCGGCCAGGTGCCCCTCGTCTCGACGGTCCTGATGACCGCGCTGCCCGCGAAGGTCGCCGGCGTCCCCGAACTCTGCGCCTGCACGCCGCCCGGACCGGACGGCAAGATCAACCTGGACATCCTCGCCGCGCTCTACCTCTGCGGCATCACGGAAGTATACGCGGTCGGCGGCGCCCAAGCCGTCGCGGCGATGGCCCTCGGCACGCGCACCATCGCGCCGGTCGACAAGATCTTCGGCCCAGGCAACACGTTCGTGACCGAGGCTAAGCGCCAGGTCTTCGGCCTCGTCGGCGTGGACCTCCTCCCCGGCCCGAGCGAAGTGATGATCGTCGCCGACCGCACCGCCAACCCGCAGTGGGTCGCGGCCGACCTCTGCGCCCAGGCCGAACACGGCAGCGGCAAGGAGAAGCTCTACCTCGTCACGGAAAGCGAAGCCTTCGCGAAGCAGTGCCTCGCCGCCGCCCGCGCGCAGTCCGCCTCCCTCTCGCACGGCGAGAAGATCCGCAAGGCGCTCGACGCCAAGGTCTGCGCCATCCTGGTCCCGAAGATCGAAGACGCGGCCGAAGCGGCCAACCTCGTCGCGCCCGAACACCTCGAACTGATGGTCGCCCCGGCCAAGCTGAAGGCGCTGTCCGCCCGCATCACCACCGCCGGCGCCATCCTCCTCGGCCACCACACGCCCACGGTGCTCGGCGACTTCACGGCCGGCCCGAGCCACACGCTGCCGACCGGCGGCACGGGCCGTTTCTTCAGCGGCCTGCGCGTCGCCGACTTCCTGCGTCGCACGAGCCTCGTGGAATACTCCCCGGTCTCGCTCAAGAAGGCGGCCGGCGTGGTCGACGCGTTCTCCCGCATGGAGAGCCTCGACGCCCACGGGCGCTCACTGAAGGTCCGGCTCTGAGCCGCGCTCAGTCGCGCAGCGTCCGCATCACTTCCGCGTGCAGCTTCGGCGCCGCGGCGATGATGTTGCCCGCCTTGACCGGATCGCCGCCTTCCCAGGAGGTCACGACCGCGCCGGCGCCGCGCAGGACGGGCAGCACGGGGACGAGGTCCCACGGATTCATGATCGGGTCGGCGACGACGTGCGCGCGGCCCGCCGCGACGAGCAGGTGACCGTAGCCGTCGCCCCACGTGCGCACATGGGCGACGCTGTCGGCGAAACGATTCCAACGGACGTCGCGATGCAGGCGACGGATATTGTCGAGGTCAGTGGAGACGACGACGGCCTCCTTCAGGGAGGCTTCGGCCACGCGCACGGGACGGCCGTTCAGCTCGCACGTGACGTTGTCGCCGATGATACGCTCACCAAGGACAGGCTGGTCGATGAGGCCGAGGACGGGCTTACCTTCGTGACGAAGACCGATCAGGGTGACGTAGAGCGGGACGCGGGAGAGGAACGACTTGGTGCCGTCGATCGGATCGAGCACCCAGCAATACTCGGCGTCGACGTTCTCGGGGCCGAACTCCTCGCCAAGGATGCCGTGGTCGGGATAGGCGGCCTTGATGGCCGCGCGCATCCGGCGTTCGGCTTCCTTGTCGGCGACGGTCACGGGCGTGCCGTCCGGCTTGATCTCGACCTCGGTCTCGACGCGCGCGTGGGCCGCGAGCAGGACCTCGCGGGCGATGTCCGCGAGTTTCCCGGCGAAGGCCTTGAGCTCTTTCTGACGCGCTTCCGGAAGCATGTCCCAGAGGTAAGCCCGGACGGCCCCCGCTCCAAGCGAAAAGCCCCGCGCGGACTTGAATCAGCCGCGAGAATACGGAGACTAGGGCCATGCGGCCCGCCTCCTGGCTCTTCGTCTTGCTTGGCCTTACGGCGATGGCGGCCGCCGTCCAACCCTGTCGCATCGAGATCGTCGAACAAGGCGATGGCTGGCCCGTGCCAGGCGTCGAACTCCGCACGGTCCACGGCGTCCGGTTCGTCTCCGATAACGCCGGGCTGATCGCCTGCGACCTGCCTGAGCTGATGGG
>RDYO01000069.1 GCA_004293385.1 Verrucomicrobiota bacterium | reverse complement strand
TCGCGGGTGAGGATCTCGACCGTGCCGGCGGAAGTGGCGAGGGAAGGCATGGACAAAAGATAAACGATGAAGGTTGGAAGATGGAAGATGGAAGATGAGTGAGCAGAGGACTCGAGGACGTAGAGCATCGAGCATGGAGTATCGGGGGCGTGCTTGCATTGAGGTAGGGCTGACCGGCCCGGTCAGCCGCGATTGAGCGAAGCCGCTCAACCCTACCCGATGCAGAGGATATCAATTCAAAGGGGAACCGGAGACCGGATGATTGGATGGGGGCATATGACCGCAGTAACCTATCCGGTTTCCGGTCTCCCTTTGCGTCGTACCTGACCACAGGAGGCCGCGGGCGGATCCGATGTCATCGCATCCCTACCTAAACAAGAAGGGCGTCCTTGCGGACGCCCTTTCATAACCAGCGATACTCTATACTCGGAACTCGATACTCCGGCTTACTGGCAGGCTTCGCAGGTGCCGCCGTTGCGCATGGCCTCGATGGAGCACGCGTTCTTCTCTTCGGCGGTGTATTCCTTCTTCTCGGCCTTGGGAGCCTTCTCGACCGTGGCCTTCTCGATGTTGGAGGCGCCGAGGGTGCGGAGGTAGTAGGTGGTCTTGAGACCGGTGCGCCAGGCGTACTGGTACATGTGCGAGAGCATCTTCAGGTCCGGGGTCGGGAGGAAGAGGTTCAGCGACTGAGCCTGGTCGATCCACTTCTGGCGACGGGCGGCGGCGTCGATGAGCCACTTGTTCTCGATGGTGAAGGCGGTGAGGTACTTGTCCTTGATGGCCTGCGGGATCTCGGCGATGTCCTTGAGTTCGCCGTCGAAGTACTTCACCTGCTGCATCATCTCCTGGTTCCAAAGACCCAGCTTCTTGAGGTCGCGCACCAGGTAGCCGTTGAGTTCGGTGAACTCGCCGGACAGGTTGCTCTTCACGAAGAGGTTCTTGTAGGTCGGCTCGATGCAAGGCGAGCTGCCGACGATGTTGGAGATCGTGGCGGTCGGGGCGATGGCGAGGACGTTGGAGTTGCGCATGCCGCTCTTGGCGATCTTGGCGCGGACCGGAGCCCAGTCCATGCGGCCGCCGCGCTTGACCTCGATCGGTTCGCCGCGCTCCTGCTCGAGGAGGTCGACGGTGTCCTGCGGGAGCAGGCCGCGGTCCCACTTGGAGCCCTTGTAGGTGCTGTAGGTGCCGCGTTCGGCGGCGAGGTCGGCGGAGGTGTCGTACGCGTAGTAGGCGACGGCTTCCATGATCTCGTCGTTGAACTCGACGGCGGCTTCGGAGGCGAAGGAGATGTCGCGACGGTAGAGGCAGTCCTGCAGGCCCATCACGCCCATGCCGACCGGGCGGTGGCGGAGGTTGGAGACCTCGGCGGCCTTGGTCGGGTAGAAGTTGATGTCGATGACGTTGTCGAGGGCGCGGACGGCGACCGTGACGGTCTCACGGAGCATCACATGGTCGATGCTGCCATCGGCCTTGAGGTGCGAATCGAGGACGACGGAGCCCAGGTTGCAGACGGCGGTCTCCTCGGCGCTCGTGTTGAGCGTGATCTCCGTGCAGAGATTGGAGGAGTGGATGACGCCGACGTGGTCCTGCGGGGAGCGGACGTTGCACGGATCCTTGAAGGTGATCCACGGGTGGCCGGTCTCGAAGATCATGCCGAGCATCTTCTTCCAGAGCTCGAGGGCCGGGATCTCCTTGCCGAAGATCTCGCCCTTCTTGGCGCGGGCCTCGTAGGCCGCGTAGCGCTTCTCGAAGTCGGCGCCGAAGGTCTCGTGGAGGTCCGGGGTCTCGTTGGAGAGGAAGAGCGTCCAGTTCTGGCGGTTCTTCAGGCGCTTCATGAACAGGTCAGGGATCCAGTTGGCCGTGTTCATGTCGTGCGTGCGGCGGCGGTCGTCGCCCGTGTTCTTGCGGAGCTCGAGGAAGTCCTCGATGTCGTTGTGCCAGGTCTCGAGGTAGGCGCAGCCGGAGCCGCGGCGCTTGCCGCCCTGGTTGACGGCGACGAGCTGGTCGTTGTGGAGCTTCAGGAACGGGATGATGCCCTGGGATTCGCCGTTGGTGCCCTTGATGTAGGAGCCCGTGCCGCGGACGGAGGTCCAGGAGCCGCCGAGACCGCCGGCCCACTTGGAGAGGAAGGCGTTCTCCGCGATGCCGCGGATCATGATGGACTCGATCGTGTCGTTGACCTGGTAGAGGTAGCAGGACGAGAGCTGGCTGTGGAGCGTGCCCGAGTTGAAGAGCGTCGGGGTCGAGCTGCAGAAGCGGCGGGACTTGTAGAGCGCGTGGAGGCGGATGACCCAGTCTTCGCGGTTCTTCTCTTCGCGGAGGAAGAGACCCATCGCGACGCGCATCCAGAAGAACTGGGGCGTCTCGAGGCGGCGGGCCGGCTTGACCGTCTTGTCGATGATCAGGTAGCGGTCGTACATCGTCTGC
>RDYO01000068.1 GCA_004293385.1 Verrucomicrobiota bacterium | reverse complement strand
GCCTTGGCGGCCGAGGTGACGTCACCGTTGGCGATGACGGGGCAGGGGACGGACGCCACGGCCTTGGCGATGGCGACGTAATCGACTTCGGACCAATAGAGGCCTTTGACGGTGCGGCCGTGCACGGTGAGGAGGTCGACCTGATGCTTGGCGATGATCGCCAGGATCTCGTCGAACCTCTCCTGGCCGTCGAACCCGATACGCATCTTGACCGTGAAGAGGCCGGGGATCTCCTGGCGCATGGCGCCGATGAGCTCGTCGATCTTGGCGGGGTCGCGCAGGAGGCCGCCGCCGACGTTCTTGCGGTAGACCTTGGGCGCGGGGCAGCCCATGTTGAGGTCGATGCCGGCGACGGGCAGTTTGCCCAGCTCACGGATGGTCCGGAGCATGTGCGGGGTGTCTTCGCCGATGAGCTGCGCGAAGACCGGTCGGCCGGTCCCGTGGTTCACCACCGAATCGACGATGTGCTTCTCGGGCGTCGAACTTTCGTGGACGCGGAAATACTCGGTCACGAACCAGTCCGGCGCGCCGCGTCGGCCGATGACGCGCATGAAGCCGGTGGTGGTGACGTCCTGCATCGGCGCGAGCACCGAGGGGCGCGTGCCGGCGACGACGGGGACTGGCAGGGCTCCGCTCACGCCTGCTTGCGCAGGCGCGCGAGCGTCTCCGCCATGTCATCGCACGCGTCCAGGACCGCCTTGGCCACGAAGACCGGGCGCTTCGCCTTCACGGCGAGCACGAGGGCGTCGCTGGGACGCGCGTCGACTTCGGCGACCTTGCGGGCGACGGGGCCGTCCTGGCCGAGGAGGATACGCGCGAAGAAGACGCCGTCCTTGACGTCCACGATCGCGACATGGACCACCGCGGCGTCGAGGCCGAGCAGGAGGTGCAGCATCAGGTCGTGGGACTGAGGGCGATCGGGGATGCGTCCGTCCAAGGCGCCCTGCAGGGCTTCGCCGACGGCAGGGTCGACCTGGATGAACATGGTCTTGAGGGCGGTCACGAGGAACACGGCGCTGCCTCCCTTGACGGGGATGACCTCGATGCCGGTGACGGGCACTGCCTCCAACTTGCTCATGCCGCAAAGTGTGCCCCCCGCGGCTCCCC
Organism: Verrucomicrobiota bacterium; assembly: GCA_004293385.1. Classification (GTDB taxonomy): domain Bacteria; phylum Verrucomicrobiota; class Verrucomicrobiia; order Opitutales; family UBA953; genus UBA953. The sequence continues at coordinate 1,337 of RDYO01000068.1, read as the reverse complement.
CGCAAGCCCTCGCTGCTTTCGTCCGTAGGGTTGCCTTGAAATCCGGCCCCGTTCCCGCAGGCTGATGGCGTGCACCCCTTCCTCGCCGACGACTTCCTTTTCGACTGGAGCAGCCTGAAGCCCGAAAACGTCGAGCCGGATATCCGCGAGGCCTTGCGCCGCGCCCGCGTCAACGTCGATGCGTTCAAGCAGACCCAGGGCGCCGACCTGACCTACGCCAAGGTGCTCCTCGGCTTCGAGGCCACGACGAAGGACCTTTCCCGCGCATGGGGCCTGGTCTCTCACCTCGACTCCGTCCTCAACTCCCCTGAGCTCCGCAAGGCCTACAACGCGATGATGCCCGAGGTGACGGCGTTCTTCACGTCGCTGACGCTCGATCCTGAACTCTGGGCGGTCTTCAAGGCCTACGCCGCCACGGCCGACGCGAAGGCCCTCACGGGCGTCCGCCGTCGCTTCCTCGAGGAGACGATGGCTGACTTCGAGGAGAACGGCGCCGACCTGCCGGCTGAAGGGAAGGCCCGTCTGGCGACCCTCAACGCGCAGCTGGCCGAGAAGACGCAGAAGTATTCCGAGAACGTCCTCGATTCCACGAACGCCTGGGAGCTCTTCATCGAAGACGAAAAGCGCCTCGCTGGCCTGCCCGCCAGCGCGCTTGCCGCGGCGAAGCAGTCCGCGACCGCGAAGGGTAAGCCGGAGGCCTGGCGCTTCACGCTGCAGTCTCCCTCGGTCTTCCCTGTGCTCCAATACGCCGACGACGAGGACCTCCGCCGCCAGTGCTGGGAAGGCCTCGGCCAGGTCGGCCTGAAGGACGCCTGGGACAACACCGCGCTCGTCGGCGAGATCCTCGCGCTCCGTCACGAGAAGGCCCGCCTGCTGGGCAAGAAGCACTTCGCCGACTTCACCACCGCCCGCCGCATGGCCCGCACGGGTGACACGGCCCTGAAGTTCATCGAGGACATCGGCCAGCGTATCCGCCCGAAGTTCCAGGCCGAAGGCATCGAGCTCGAGCACTACCGCGCCGCCAAGGCCGGCGACGCGTTGCGTTCCCTGCACCCCTGGGAGTTCGGCTACTGGTCCGAGAAGATGCGCCGCGAGAAATATGATTTCGACGACGAGGCCCTGCGCCCTTGGTTCCCGGTCGACGGCGTGATCGCCGGCATGTTCCGCCTCTTCGGCGGGCTCTTCGGCATCCAGGTCGTCGCCCGCGATACCTATCACGTCGACCAGGCCACCGGCGCCAAGACGGTCGTCCGCGCCGCCGAACCGCGCGTCGAAGGCGCTCCGATCTGCGTCTGGCATCCCGAGGTGCGCTTCTACGAAGTGCGCGACGGCGACCG
>RDYO01000067.1 GCA_004293385.1 Verrucomicrobiota bacterium | reverse complement strand
CTGCACATGACCATCCAGACGGCGGTCCTCATCGAGACGCTCGCCGACCTCGGCGCCGACGTCCGCTGGGCCTCGTGCAACATCTTCTCCACGCAGGACCATGCCGCCGCCGCGATCGCGAAGGCCGGCATCCCGGTCTTCGCCTGGAAGGGTGAGAACCTCGTCGAGTACTGGGAGTGCACCATGAAGGCGCTCACCTGGCCCAACGGCGACGGCCCTGAGCTGATCGTCGACGACGGCGGCGACGCCACGCTCCTCATCCACAAGGGCTACGAGCTCGAGAACGGCTCGAAGTGGGCTTGGTCCGCTTCCGAATCCGAAGAAGAGCAGATCATCAAGAACCTCCTCAAGAAGGTCGCCAAGGAGAAGCCGGGTCACTGGCACAAGGTCGTGAAGAGCTGGAAGGGCGTCTCGGAAGAGACCACCACCGGCGTCAAGCGCCTCTACCGCATGCTCGAGGAAGGCTCCCTGCTCGTCCCGACCGTCAACGTCAACGACACCGCCACGAAGTCGAAGTTCGACAACCTCTACGGCTGCCGCGAATCCCTTGTCGACGGCATCAAGCGCGCGACCGACGTCATGGTCGCGGGCAAGGTCGCCCTCGTCATCGGCTACGGCGACGTCGGCAAGGGCTCGGCTCAGTCGCTCCGCGGCCTCGGCGCCACGGTCCAGATCGCCGAAATCGACCCGATCTGCGCGCTGCAGGCCGCGATGGAAGGCTACCGCGTCGTCACCGTCGAGGACACCCTCGGCACGACCGACATCTACGTCACCGCCACCGGCAACAAGGACATCATCACCCTCGAGCATCTCACCAAGATGAAGGACCAGGCGATCGTCTGTAACATCGGCCACTTCGACAACGAGATCCAGGTCACCCGCCTCAACGCCCACAAGGGAGTCAAGAAGGACACCATCAAGCCGCAGGTCGACCGCTACACGTTCAAGGACGGTCGCCAGCTCTACATGCTCGCCGAAGGTCGCCTCGTGAACCTCGGTTGCGCCACCGGTCACCCGTCCTACGTGATGTCGACCTCGTTCGCCAATCAGGTCCTCGCCCAGCTTCACCTCTGGGAGACCCGCGCCACGGCCAAGCCCGGCGTGGTCGTCCTGCCGAAGCACCTCGACGAAGAGGTCGCCCGCCTCCACCTCGGCAAGCTCGGCGCCAAGCTGACGATCCTCTCCAAGGAGCAGGCCGCCTACATCGGCGTCAATCAGTGCGGTCCGTTCAAGCCGGATAGCTATCGTTACTGACGCGGGCGGCGGAGCCGCTCGCGAGGGGGCACGTGGGCAAGGTGACACGTGGACACGGGGAATCGATCAGGGCGCCTGCGGGCGCCCTTTTTGTTTCTGCTGTCTCGAGGTAGGGGCAGCACCGCGTGCTGCCCTAGTTGTGTCGGTATCGGCCGCCGGATGGTGGCCGAGGGTAGGGGGCGTGGCTACGCCGCGCCCTCCTGCCTTGCTGTGCTCCCAACCGCCAACCGCTAACCGCCAATACCTTTTGAGGAGTGCACGATGAATCGTGCCCCTACCTGAGACACGGCTGACCGGGCCGTTCAGCCCTACCTCAAGATGCCCCAGCCAATCATCCGGTCTCCGGTTTCCCTTTGAGACGTTTGATCTCTGTTCAACTGAGCCTCCGGGCCTCTCGTGGGTTACGACTCTCCCCCCATGTCTTTCGCCTATACTCCATACTCGATACTCCATACTCTAATCCCCGATGCTCCCCCGCCGCGCAGCGCAGTTCGCCGTCGTCCTCGGCCTGATGGCCGTGGGCGTCTGGCTCGTGCGCGGTAAACCGTGGGAGCGGTTCAAGCCGAAGTCGGAAGTCGCCGCGCAGCCGGCGATCAAGCCGCGCAGCGCCGCTGGCATCATCCCGCAGCTCGAGTCGCCGCCTAAGCGCCAGGGCGTGACGGTGCAGGATATCCTGGCCGGCAAGGTGCCGTCGCTCAGTCAGGTCGAGGTGGAGGCCTTCCTGCGCGAGAATGGTCGCACCGCGCGGAATCTCCTCGCGGCTTCCCGTCTCCTCAAGGATCTCAAATACGCCCGCGAAGCCGCGATCCTGGAGCCCCAGAATCCCTTGGCGCAGCTGGAACTCGCCATCCGTGGCGAGACGCCGGAAGAGAAGGGCGCCGCGCTCGCCGCTTTCCGGAAGATCGCCCCGGACAATTCGCTCGGCGATTACCTCGCCGCGCATCAGGCCTTCCAGTCCGGTGATGCCGGCGCGGCCGGCGCGGCGCTGCTCCAAGGACTGGATAATCCGCTCTTCGCCGATTACTCGCAGCAGATCGTCGACGGATCCGAGCAGGCTTATCTCAACGCCGGTTACGAAGCCCAGGCCGCCACGGTCGCGGCGATGTTCTCGCTCACGGTCGAGCGCTCGCAGGTCTTGATGGGCGTGGCGGACAAACTGAAGGGCCTGCAGGACGAATTCATCCGGACGGCTGA
>RDYO01000083.1 GCA_004293385.1 Verrucomicrobiota bacterium | reverse complement strand
CTCACGGCGGAAGCCCTCGCCCGCATCGACTGGCACGTGAGCGACGAGCGCTGCGTTCCGCTTTCGTCCGATGACTCCAATTTCGGTCACGCCGCCCGCGGCATGCTCGACGCCCTTGGCGTGCCCGCCGCCCGTCGTTTCTCCTGGCCGATCGAGCTCCCTCCGGTCGAAGCCGCGGCCGCCTACGAGGCCGCCTGGGCCGCGCGCTCGCCCACCAAGGCCTTCGACCTCTGCGTCCTTGGCCTCGGCGACGACAGCCACATCGCCTCGCTCTGGCCGAAGTGCCCGCTCATTGGCCAGACCGCCGGACCGCGCTTCGTCGCCACGGAATGGCCGGGCCGCGGCTGGCGCCTGACCATCACCGAAGCCGGCCTCGCGCAGTGCGCGGCCATCGTCGTGCTCGTCGGTGGCGCCGCCAAGGCTCCGGCCTTGCGCGAGATCGCCCACGGCGCCTTCCAGCCGTCCCTTCACCCCGGCCAGACGCTGCGCGCCTTCGCGTCACGCGTCACTTGGCTGGCGGATCAGGATGCCGCTGCCGGCCTCTGACCGCCTCAGGCGGCCTTCGCCTTGGCCGCGCCCTTCTTCGGGGCTTCGGTCGCCGGAGCCGGCTCCGGGGTCGGCGCCGGGGTCATCTCCGGCGAAGGCGGATTGGCGCGCTGGCCGCGCAGGTTCTCGATGGTCTTGTGACCCGAGACGTGCTGGATGATCGTGTAGGAGACGTACCGGTTGTCCGGTTCCGCCGCCGGGTTCTCGAGGACGAAATACAGGCGACGGTTCTTCTCGTGCAGGATGAGCGGCGCGCGATAGATCAGTTTCTGGCGGCCGTCCGTGTCGGTGATCCCCATGAAGAAGTTCACGACTTCTCGCTTGGTCATGATCAGCGGACTGCGGCTGCGACCCGAGGGCTCGGCATAGAAGACCTTGCCGCCCATGCTGCAGACGAGGCGGGTCTTGCTGAAGTTCAGCACGTCGAAGCCGCCGAAGGGGAAATCTTCCACGTTGATGTTGAACTTGCGGACCATGACCTTCTTGGCGCCTTCCGACGCGAACATGATGACCAGCGCTTCCCGGTCGTTCTCCGCGAGGTTGAAGCCGGCGAAGGGCACCCAGGTCTCGATCGGCTTGGCGCCGGGCTTGCCGCTGGGGTCGGGTAGCATGGCCTTGCGGACGATCGCCACGTTGGCCGGGCCTTCGTAGAGGATGGTGCCGCTGGGCGTCATCGCGTTCGGATAGATCGGGGTCACGTCGCGTTCGCCCTGGACGCCGAGCTCCATGGTCTCTCCTTCCGGGAGGACCGGCATCTCCCACCACGTGAGGGTGAGGGCGCAGGTGCGTTCCGCCTGGCTGCGGGAGCGGGCGTCGCCGCCCGTCTTGCCGGCTGCTTTCTTGGCCGCGCCGGTCGTGCCGCCGGGTTTCTTCGGCTCAGGTTCGGCGGCGGCCGCACCAAGGGTGAGGGCCGCGAGCAGCAGCCCCGTCAGGGTATTCCGGAAGGACATAGGATCAGATTTCGTTCGCGTTGAGCCAGCGGATCGAGGTCGCCTTGAAGCGGCGGCCGAGGAGACGGTTGACGTTCCAGTTCTCGCGCTCGACTGCGGTGGCGTTGGCGGGCAGGCGATAGGTGCCGCCGCCGGCGAAGTTGCTCTCGTAGGGGTCGAGCATCGGGATGAAGTCGTACTCCTTGGTGAACTGTCCGTTCACGCGGTAGCTGAGGCGACGACGGTTGATCTCCTCGTAGGCCGGGCCGCGGGCGGCCGGGATCATCATCTGCGTGCCTCGCTGGACGACCACTTCGACCCAGGCGCGGCCGATGGTGTTGCCCGCGTTGTCGAGGGCCTCGCCGTAGGCGCGGACGGTGAAGGTGTCCGAGCGCGGCGTCAGGTTGGGTCCGACGGAGTTGAGCACGTCCATCTGGGTGACGATCTGCGGGGCGCCGAGGCCGGCGGTGACGCGCTGGTCGGCGTTCGCGCTGGTCTGCTGGCTCATCGAGGCGATGTTCGGGAAGCGCGGCGCGGTGGCGTTGGTCGCCTTGCGCAGCACGCCCCACACGCCGACTCCGTCGTTATTCTTGTCGGTGAAGTTGATGCCGCCGCGGCCCACGTTCAGGTTGGGATCCGCGAAGCTCGACACCGAGTTCGGGGCTTCCGGGGCCGGGAAGGTGCCGGCCGAGAGCGTGCCGCCGGCGTCGCGGATCGCGTTGTTGTTGATGCCGGTCCGGTCGATGGCCGCCTGGAGCGCGCCCTTGAGGCCGTGCTGGCGGAGGTTGAGGTCGTTGGAATCAAGCAGACGACGGTTGACGAAGTCGGCCAGCGACATGAACGGACCACGGTCCCGGACTTCCCGGACGACTTCCGCGGCGAGCTGGTCGATCTCGGCGTCCGTCAGTTCTCGGTAGTTGTTCCAAGCGCCGGTGACGCCGGCGCCTGTCCGGAAGGAGCGGGCGAAACGGGTCAGTACGGTGCCGCTGACGGACGTTCCGTCGGGCAGGCGCTGTCCGCGCATGCCGGCCAGCACGGCCTTCCAGGCGGACTTGGAGGTCGAGTTGACGTTGAAGCCGCCGTCATAGAGCGAGTTGCGCGCCAGGTAGGTCGGGTGCGGGAACTCGTTAGGGGCGGGGAAGCTCCGGTCGGCCACGGCCGGACGGGCGTCGGGCTGGAAGACGACGCGCTTGTTGGCCAGCGGGTTGTAGCCGGCTTCGAGGGCGTTCTTCACGTCAGCGAAGGACGTGGCGTCGAAGGGACCGTTGCCGGCCGCCCGGCGCAGGGCGCTGGCCTGATCCGCCACGACGTCCGTGTCGGTCGGCAGGTCGGGTCCGTTCGGGAAGTTGCTGCGGTCGCCGGGCAGCGAGTACGAGTTCGCCTGCAGGTTGAGACCGGAGAAGTAATACGAATCCCAGAGCGCCAGGTTGGCGGCGAAGGCGTGGTCGGTGCGCACGTTGGCAGTGTTGCGGATGATGCGCGTGCCTTCGTGGATGCCGACGTAACCGTTCTCGGGGATCGCCAGGTCCTTGCCGCTTTCGACCTTGGGGCCGGGCCAGTCGGTGATCTTGGTCAGGTCCATGATGCCCGGGTGGGCGAAGGACGAACCCACGGTGAGGTCCGCGTCGGTGTTGACCTGCGCGGTGCCGGCCGAGCCCAGCTGGGCCAGCGAGAGGAGGGGACGGCGCGGGATGGGGAAGACCACCGTGTCGGAGCGCTGCGAGATGGTCGGGTTCACGCTTTCTCCCCAGTAGGCGTTGGTGTTGTTCGCACCGCTTACGGCCATCTGCGGCTCGTTGCCTTGCAGGCCGCGTTGCGAAAGCACCCAGCCGATCGGCGTGTGGGCCTTGCCGTCGTAGCCGTAAAGGTGGGCCTGCTGCGAGCGGACGCTCAGGAAGAACGGCGACATGGGCGCGTTGTAGATCTCCGGGGGCGTCTCGAGGATCATGGTGCTCGCCGCGTAGCGGAAGATGGAGGACGGATTATTGGCGGCCGTACGGTCGGGGTACCAGGCGTTGCGGCCGGTGCCGGTCGTGAGGTCGGTCATGTCCGCCGAACGCAGCAGGAAGTCGCTGACGAAGAACGGCTGCTTGTCGTTGCCGCGGTCATAGCGGACGCCGTAACGGACGCGTCCGTTGAGCGTGCCGGCCCGGCCCGAGGTGATTTCCGGTCGGCCGAATTCCGGGTCGCCGTTCAGCGGACCGAAGCTGACCTGCTTGCCGAGGATGTCGGGATCGCCGCGCCAGAGCACGCCGGTGTGGGAGGCGGGCGCTCGGCCGGTGGCGATGCGGTAATCCGGCACGCGGGGCGTGCCGCTGGGCATGCTGCGGATCCATTCCTCGTTGTACTGGATGATGTTGCTCCAGTGGCCGTTGTCGTTGCCGTACATCGGCCAGCCGGCGGTGAGGGCCTGGAAGTTGAGGAGCAGGGACTCGTCGACGAGGTGCTGGCCGGGCGCGGTGGCCGAGCCTTCGAACGTGTAGTTCGTGACCGTGCGGCTGGACGGGTTATAGGTCGGGTTCGGGGTCTGCGGCGAACCGAACCAACGGCGGTTCTGGTTGAGGGCCTGGCCGTCGATGCTGCGGTTGTTGATCAGGTAGAAGTTCCAGCGCTGGTGGCCGCCGACCGCGGTGGTGCCGTTGCGCAGGCGCGGGAAGATGTAGCCCGGCTGGTTGGGGTCGCCTTCTTCTCCGACGACGCGGTTGTCATAATTGACCCAGCCCGAGTTGCGCACGGTCAGGACGGGGTAGCGTCCGATGTTCGCCGGGTTCGGGAACTCGAGGAGCTGCTTGAGCCGACGGGCCGTGCCGTTCCAGCTCGGCAGGCCGTCGCGCAGGCGCCGGGAGTTCACGACGTCGTTCCAGATGTTGAGCGCGTCCTGCCAGTTGGGCGTGCCGGCCACGTCGCCGCCGGCGACGGTCGTGCAGTAGTTGCCGAAGAAGCGGTGGGCCGGGTCCTGTCCGGCGCCGGTCGGAGCGGGGAGGACGTAAGGTTTGTTGTCGCTGCGGCGATTCGGCATGAAGCCCCAGGTCCAGAGGCGGCCGTCCGGGACCAGCGACCCCGGCGCACCTTCTTCCATCTGCGTCGAGACGTCGGTGCCCGAGCGGTAGCGGGCGTTGTAGAACGGCGTCATTTTGTACACGGCGTTGCTGCCGAGGTCATAGCCGAAATCGTTCGTGGCGATGACCGTGTTGTTGGCGCGGTTCGACTGGTAGTCGCCGCCGATGAACTTGGTGCTGATCGTCTTGACCTCGCCCGGCTCGAGGCGGAATTTCTGTCCGGGATTCACCAGGCGGAAGGAGAACGAGCGGTTCTCGTAGGCGCCGTCGCCGAGCGCGACCTCGCCGAGCGTGAGGGTGCGTCGGATCTGTTCGCCAACCCAGAGCGGGTCGGTCTTGAGGCGCGGCTCCGGAGACCCGCGGCGCGGATCGAAATATTGCCAATGGGTGTCGGTCGTCAGCCAGTCTTCCAGCTGGACGTCGAAGATGTAGGGAAGGGAGTCGCCGTTGGTGACCATGGCGATGCCTTCGAATTCGATGGCGACGTCGTAGGGGTTGTGGACCACCACGACCGGGTCGACGGTCACGCCGAGCGTACCGTTGAGGTCGGCGGCGGTGGCGTCGCTGAAGACGCCGGAGAAGACCATCGAGAAGCGGACGATGCTCGGCGACAGGCTCATCGAGGTCGGCCAGGTGCGCGTGGTCAGCTCCGGGATGGTGTCGAAGTAGGCGTCGTTGCCGGCGGGCCGCGGGATGGCGACGCCCATACGGTCGAAGTTCGTGGTCAGGTTGCCGAAGGTCGTGCTGCCGGTACCCGCTTGGTATTGGTTCTGGCCGGCGCCGCCGTAGTAGTGGCCGAGGATGTTCGGGTAGCGCAGGCGCTGTTCGGCCTGGAAGCTCGGCGAGTCGCTGGGCGCGGAGAGGTTGTTGCGATAGAAATAACGGTTGGCGTTCAGCTGGCCGCCGAGCGCGTAGAAATTGTCCGGCCGGTTGGCTCGGTTCCATTCAGCCCAGCCCGAGCCGCTGGCGGCGCGACCGCGCTGGACCGGCTCGTTACGGTTGCCGGACGCGTAGGTCAGGGGTTCCACGCCGCGGGCGACGTGGGCGTCGGGGGCCGCCGCAGGCTGGCCACGGAGCGCGCCGGAGGTCCGGCCGGCCTGCTCGATCTCGCGTTTGTACATCCGGTAGTAGTTGCGGTAGAGGTCCCAGGTCGGTCCGCGGATGATGCGTCCGACGAGGTTCTCGGCATGGTTCTCCGGCAGTTCGGACCACGGCATGACGTTGATGCGCTGGGTCAGCGGGTTGCTCGCGCTGGTGATGTTCCACGCGTTCGCGGTCGCGTTCGGGCTTTGCTCGGTGTTGGCGAGGATGCGCGAGACGGCGTTGCCGCCGGGGCCGGTGTAGGTGTCGAAGAAAGCCGAGCGTAGCGGGGCTTCGTAGACGAAGCCCAGTCGCTCCGGGGTCTCGCTGAGGGCGCCGGGCGCGGTGCCGCTGCCGCCGTTGCGGGCGAGGATGAGGTTGAAAGAATTGCCGAGCAGCGAGCGGAGGTAGCGCGGGGCCCATTCCGAAGCGCGAGGCGAGGCGAGCAGGAGCTGGTTGTCCGAGCCGAGACGGTCCACGAGGTTCGGGCGGTTGTAGTCCAGGTCCACGGCCATGCCCGCGCCGCCGAGGCTCGGGGTGGTCGGCTGGGCGTTGGGCGCGCCATGGAAGAGCGACTGCTTGCGCAGGCGGCCATCGGCCGTGATCACGGGGTCCTTCTGGCCGGGGTAGACTTCGACGCCACGGTACATGGCGTAAGGGATCTCGAACGCGGTCGAGAGGTCGACCTTCACGCCGCCGTTATAGGTGTCGGTCAGCGTCGAGAAGGAGTAGGTGGTGACGTCGTGCCAGAGCAGGCGCGCGGCGTCGGCCATCGCTTGGCCGGCGGCGGGGCCGGCTTGGCGCTCCGCCCAGGCGGAGAGGCCGGAGATGCCCACGGCTTTCGCGAGCTGGAAAGCCTGCGGATTGCCGGACGAGGCCGTGATATCCTGGGCGCGCCAGGCATCGAAGTTGAAACCAGAAGGCAGGACGCCCTTGGCGTTGACGCCTTCGCGGATGGGGTCGCCCGCTCCGCCGATGGCGCCGATGCCGTTGCGCTGATTCGCGGAACCCGCGAAGCCGCGGTCCCAGTTCTCGTTCGAGAGCCAGGTGCCGGCGCCGGTCGAAGCGTAGTGGTCGGGCAGGTTGACCTTGGCCTTCACGCCTTCGTCGCCGATCCAGAAGGCGTAGCGGCCGTTCGCGCCGAGCGTCGTGGCGTCGGCGTAGGTCGGGCCCGGCATCGGCTGCGGGCGGGCGTCGATGGCGCCCATGTAGTTGCGCTGGAAACCGCTGAGGCCGGCGGGCAGGTTGAGCGTACCGTAGGAGACGAGCGGGACGAGCTTTGTGGCGTCCGCATCGATCGCGTTGCCGAGGTCGTCGATCAGGCCTTGGGATTCCGCCGCGCGGGCCGGGGCGACGACGCGACGGTTGGCGTTGGTCGTGAAGTAGGTGTTGTTCGGGACGAAGTTAGGGGTCGTGCCCGAAAGTTCGGCGTCCGGATTCTGGTCGAAGGGCGAAGCCAGCCAGCCGAGGAAGAGGCGGGAGTCCGCCGGATTGCTCACGTCCCAGTCACGCACGCGGGTCGCGTCGGCGCCGCCGGTCGACCACACGCCGGTCAGATAGCGCTTCTGGTGCGAGAGGCGACCACCGGTAGGCGCGTTGTTGTTCGCTCGGTCCGAACGGCCGCGGATCGGGGCGACCGTCGCGGCGTCGTTGTTGCCCACGGCGACGTCGTTGTTGGCGAACATGTCGGCGCGCATGGTCACGCGCTGGTCGGGGCCGGCGAGCTGCTGGAGCTGGGCCACGGCGATGCGGGCCGAAGCGAGGGCGTTGAAGCGAGCCCGGAGATAGCCGGAATGGCTCTGCGCCAAGCGGCTTTCGACCTGCAGGAAGGAGGCGAGGACGATCACCAACATCACCATCGCCGCCATGACGGTCAGCGAGAGCACGAGGGAGAAACCTGAGCGTTTAAGTCTCATAGGAAAATTGGGGTAAAATCACAGTAAACCCCCCTAGGGCTAAGTCAAAGGATTGGTTTTTAACATTTGTTCCTAAAGATTGAATTAATTCATTTAAAATCATTTAAAGTCATATAATTCGCATTTAATGGCAATTTAAAGGGCGGGCTTGCGACCTCTGGGGGTTTGCCGACGCTGGCAGCGTGCAAACCCTCATCCAAGGCGCCGGCGCTTTCATCTGGCCGCTCGGTTTCTGCTCCTTCCTGGCGGTCTACCTGATCATCGAACGTGCCCTCGCCCTCCGGGTCTCGCGGGTCGCTCCGGAAGCCGTCGTCAAGGCGGTCCTCGCCGGCCAGCTCGACCAGGTCGGCGCGGCCGATGGCGAGTCCGTCGCGGGCCGGCTCGTGCAGCGCTGGAAAGACGGCGCCTCGGGCGAAGTGCTCAAGGCCTGGGCCCGGCATGAGATCACCCGTCTGCAGCGCGGCCTCCACTTGCTCGATAGCATCGTGGCGGGCGCGCCCTTGCTCGGCCTGCTCGGCACGGTCGCCGGCCTCGCCACGCTCTTCCCGGAACAAGGCATGCCGGATTCGCAGACGCTCACGCGCGGCGTCGGCCTCGCGCTCAGCACGACGATGATCGGCCTCTGCGTCGCGATCCCCGCGCTCCTCGCCGCGAACTGGCTCGCGCGTCGACTCGAGATTCTCTCCTCGCGGCTCGACGTCCTCGTCGAGGCGCTCGAAGCCCGACGCCGATGAGCCTCGTCGTCGCCCGCCGTCGACGCGCCGACATCAACGTCGTGCCGCTCATCGACGTGATGGTGGTGCTGGTGTTCTTCCTGCTGCTGAGCGGCCGCTTCGAGCAGACCCGCGCCCTCGCCATCGTGCCGCCCACGGCCTCCGCGGGTACGGCCGGCGCCGAGGCTACGTCGCTCGTCGTGGGCGTCGATCGCGACGGTAAACTTTACCTCGAAGGCAAGGCCATCGCCGCCGACGCGCTCGCGAAAGCCCTCGTCGACCAGGCGCTGAAATCGCCCGGCACCGAAGTCATCATCGTCGCTGACGAGCGTTCGCTCACGGGCGCCGCGGTCGGTGCGCTCGACGCCGCCGCCAAGGCCGGCTTGAAGCCGCGCCTGCAGACCCGCCAGCCGCGCTGATCGGGGATTCGAGGACCCGATCCTCCGTCTTCCATCGTCCATCCTTCGCCTTTCATCCTTCATCTCAGATCGCTTTCTCCCATGTCGACCCGTCTCCCTGAAGTCCTCCGCCTGCTCGAAGAATATACGCAGGCCCACGGCACGTCCGGCCACGAGGACGCGGTCCGCGCGATCTTCGTCCGCGAGCTCCGGGGCCGCGCGTTCAGCGCCGACGGTCTCGGCGGCGTGCTCGCCGCGCCCGCGAAGGAGAAGGGTGGTCCGCGCGTGGTGCTCACGGCGCACATGGATGAGATCGGTTTCCTCGTGCAGGCGGTCACCCACGACGGCTTCCTCCGCCTGGTGCCGGTCGGTGGCTGGCCCGACGGCGTGCTCGCCGCGCAGCGTCTCCGCATCTGGTCGCGCTCCGCGCGCAAGGAATTCCTCGGCGTCGTCGCCGCGCTCCCGCCCCATCAGGGCGGAGCCCAGGCCGCTTCCGCCGACAAGGTGCTCGTCGACATCGGCGCACGCTCCGCTGACGCCGTCGCGCGTCTCGGCATCCGCCCCGGCGATCCGGTCGTGCCGGAAGGTCCGTTCACCGCCCTCGCCGAACCGGGACTCTACGTCGCCAAGGCCTTCGACAACCGCGTCGGCATGGCCGCGCTCACGCTCGCCACGCACGCGCTCGACGCCGCTCCGCCGGCCGGCGATCTCCTCGCGGTCGCGACGGTGCAGGAAGAAGTCGGCTGCCGTGGCGCGATCGTCGCGGCCCGCCTCGCCAAGCCCGACGTGGTGATCGTGCTCGAAGGTCCGCCCGCCGACGACCTGCCCGGCCTCGCCCCGCATGGGGAGCACCAAGGAGCCCTCGGCGGCGGCGTGCAGGTGCGCGCCTACGATCCGACGGCGATCATGAACCCTCGCCTCGTCGACCTGACGCTGCAGGTCGCGGCGGAGCAGGGGATTCCTTGCCAGCTGGCGGTGCGCCGCACGGGCGGCACGGACGCGCGTTCCTTCCAGGCTCATGAGCTGGGCCTCCCGGTCATCGTGCTCGGCGTGCCCGCCCGCTACATCCACACGCACAATGCGGTCATCGACGTCGCCGACCTGCAGGCGTGCGTCGACCTGGCCGTGGCGCTGGTCCGCCGGCTCGACGCGCCGACGGTCAAGTCGCTGACGCAGTATCTGTGAGCGCGCCGGCCTGTCGGCTGAAGGTGAAGGCCGTCCCCGGCGCTTCGCGTACGGAGGTCGTCGGCCGCCTCGGCGAAGCCTTGAAGATCCGCGTCGCCGCGCCGCCTGAAGGCGGCCAGGCCAACCGCGCGATCCTCGCCCTGCTCGCCGCACGGCTCCGCCTGCCCGCCGCCGACGTGACGCTCGTCTCCGGGGCCGCTTCGCCCGCCAAGGTCGTCGCGCTCCGGGGCCTCACGGCCGAGCAGGCCTGGGCGCGTCTTCTCGATTGAATCCGCACAATCCGCTTGAGAGGGGAGGGGCCTCCGCTGACAGTAGGCCCATGTGCGCGGACAAGAAACCCGCCTCGGCTTCCGGCAAGGAAGGCTTCGAGGCCGAACTCAAGCAGCTCGAGCAGCTCGTCGAGTCCCTCGAGTCCGGCGATGTCTCGCTCGACGCGCTCGTCGCGAAGTATGAGGAGGGCATGCGCCTCCTGAAGTCCTGCCAGAAGTCGCTCGAAGCCGCCGAGCTGCGCATCGAGCAGCTGGGCAAGCGCGGTGAAGACTCGCAGGGCTGATGTCGCTCCTCGCGTCCATCCGCGGTCCGGCCGACGTCAAGGCCCTCGCGTCCGAGCAGCTCCCGCTCCTCGCGCAGGAGATCCGCGAACGTCTCGTGGCCGTGACGGCCAAGAACGGCGGCCATATCGGTCCCAATCTCGGCGTGGTCGAACTCTCGATCGCCCTGCACCGCGTCTTCGGCACGCCGCGCGACAAGTTCGTCTTCGACGTGGCCCACCAGGGCTACGTGCACAAGCTCCTCACCGGCCGTAACGGCGTCGATTTCGACGGTATCCGCACCACGGGCGGCCTGAGCGGCTTCCTCAACCGCGAGGAGAGCCTGCACGACGTCTTCGGCGCGGGCCACGCCGGCACCGCGCTCTCCGCCGCCGTCGGCCTCGCCAACGCCCGCGACCGCCTCGGCGAAGATTCGCACGTGGTCGCCCTCATCGGCGACGCGGCCCTCACCTGCGGCGTCACGATGGAGGCGCTCAACAACGCCGCGAAGTCGACGAAGCGCCTGGTCATCGTGCTCAACGACAACGAGTGGTCCATCGACCGCAACGTCGGCGCGGTCGCCGACATCCTGAGCCGCCTGATCGTCACGCGCCCTTACAACAACTCGCAGAAGGGCCTGAAGCGCTTCCTCGGCAAGACCCGCTTCGGCACCAAGGTCCTGGACTTCGGCCGTAGCTTCAAGCGCCACGTGAAGAACTGGTACACGCACAGTTCCTCGCTCTTCGAGCAGTACGGCGTGCGTTACGTCGGCCCGATCGACGGCCATGACCTCGGCGCGCTCGAGCGTTACCTGAATTTCTGCAAGGACTCCCAAGGTCCGATCCTCCTGCACGTCCGCACGGAGAAAGGCCGCGGCCTCGGCGCCGCGCTCAAGAATCCCGAGAAGTTCCACGGCACCGGCGCCTTCGATCCGGAGACCGGCGACTCCCTCGCTTCCGGCGCCGCCGGCGCCCCCAAGGCCTGGCAGGACGTCTTCGGCGCCCTGTTGCTCCGTGAGGCCAAGGCGGACTCCCGTGTGGTCGGCATCACCGCCGCGATGCCCTCGGGCACGGGCCTCAATCAGCTCAAGAAGGAGCTGCCCGCGCAGTACCACGACGTCGGTATCGCTGAGGAGCATGCCGCGCTCTTCGCCGCCGGCATCGCCGCCCGCGACCTCCGCCCGGTCTGCGCGATCTACTCCACCTTCATGCAGCGCGCCTACGACATGGTCATCCATGACGTCTGCCTGCAGCGCCTGCCGGTCACCTTCTGCATGGACCGCGCGGGCGTCTCGCCCAGCGACGGCCCGACGCACCACGGTCTCTTCGACATCGCCTACCTGCGCTGCGTCCCGAACGTCACGCTGATGCAGCCGAAGGACGAGGACGAGTTCGCCGACATGCTCCACACCGCGCTGAAGTCCGGCGCGCCGATGTTCATCCGTTACCCGCGCGGCTCGGCCGCCGGCAAGGCGATCAAGGCGCAGCCCGCGCTCATCCCTCTCGGGCAGGCGGAAGTCCTCCGCGCCGGCGCCGACGTCCAGCTTTGGGCCCTCGGCACGATGGTGCCCGAAGCGCAGGCCCTCGCCGATCAGCTCGCCGCTCAGACCGGCCTTTCCGTCGGCGTGGTCAACGCGCGCTTCGCCAAGCCCATCGACGCCACCTTGCTCGTCACCCAGGCCAAGGCCGCGAAACTCATCGTCACGCTCGAGGACGGCGCCGTCACCGGCGGCTTCGGCACGGGCGCGCTCGAGACGCTCGCCGAATTCGGCGTCCGCACGCCGGTCCTCCGCCTCGGCTGGCCTGACCGTTTCGTCGGTCACGCCACCGACGTGAAGACCCTGCGCGCCGCGAACGGCCTCTCGCCCGAGCAGATGCTCGCGGCGATCAAGGAGAAGGTGG
>RDYO01000066.1 GCA_004293385.1 Verrucomicrobiota bacterium | reverse complement strand
CACCTTCAACGGCAACTGCCGCCTGAAGGCCGAAGCCCTGCGGGCCATCGCGCCGCGCAAGGCTTGGGTGCTCGCCGATGACAGCGGCCTGTGCTGCGACGCTTTGCAGGGCGGTCCGGGCGTCGACTCCGCGGTCTACGCCGGCATGGGCGCGACCGATGCGCAGAACCGCACGAAGCTGCTCGAGGCGATGAAGAAGGCCCCGCCTCATAAGCGCGGCGCGCGTTTCGAATGCCACCTCGTCCTCCTCGGGCCCAATCAGGAAGTCGGTAAGTTCGTCGGCCAGTGCTGGGGCAAGATCCTCGAAGCCGAGGTCGGTACCGAAGGCTTCGGTTACGACTCCCTCTTCGTACCCGCCAACGAGGAACGCACCTTCGGCGAGCTCAGTCCCGCCAAGAAGGATTCCATCAGCCATCGCGCCAAAGCCTTCCAGCTCATGGCCGCCTGGCTGCGGGAGAATGGGGTAGCTTGAGCGTAATGAGGTAGGGACAGCACCACGTGCTGTCCTAAGGCATCTCCCCACTCCCTAAGCCTGCCCTGCGTCACTAAACTGACGCATGCCCTTCTACTCTCGGGATTCCCTTCGTAACCGACGGCCCGAGTGGGTCGACGAGAATGACCCGCTCTTCATAACCCTCTGCCATAAGCGGCGTGGCTTGCATCATTTCGATAACGCTGAGGCGTGGCAGGCCCTGATGGCGGGGGCTAATCATGCCAAAAACGTAGGCCGGTGGCGGCCGATGCTATTCTTGGCGATGCCGGACCACCTTCATGTCATCGCAAAAATCACACGCCATTCCGACATCACCCGCACGCTGGGAGAACTGAAACGAGACATCTCTCATCGGCTGCCCACCCAGTGGCAGAAAGGAAGCTTCGACCATCGTATCCGATCTCATGAGCAATACCTGGAGAAGCGTGATTACGTCCTACTAAACCCTGTCAGGGCAGGCTTCATACCGAAACCATCCGAGTGGCCATACTCGGCCTGGTGGGACACGAAAGGATATGACCGACCGGTGGGCGTCCGAGAAATATTCAAAGCCTAGGACAGCACGTGGTGCTGTCCCTACCTTTTAGAAGAACACCGCTTCGGACAACGCTTCCGGGACGGCCATGAAGGCGACGCGCTGCGAGAGCTTACGGCTATCGTGGCTGCGCGAGAAGGCGATGGTGGCGTTAGAACAGCCCTCGGAGTGCTCCCAGGAGAAGCGGGCGCCGTCGGCGAAGACCCACTCGGCGTCGAGGCAGTCGCCCGCCGGAGGTTTCTCCGCGAGGGTGAAGGTGACGTCGAGATGCGAGCGGGTGAGGCCGGCGCAATGCGTGAGGCACGAGCGCATCCATTCGAGGATGCCATAAGCCTCACCGCGCATGCCCGCATGATGCGAGACGGTGACGGAGCGGAGGCCGCGGACGAGTTCGGCCGGCTTGTGCGCGGCGAGATACTGGCCGAGGGCCTGACGGACCGGGAGGCAACGCGCGACGGAAAGGTCGCGCACGGACTTCGGCTTCGGGAAGGCCTGCAGGAAGAAGGCGTCGCCCGCGAGGGAGCGGTCGGCGACGACGCGGCGGCAACGGGAGGTCCAGTTGAGCCAGGGCTTGAATTCGTCGACGGTCACACCGTGGGCCCAGACGTTCGTCGGCAGGTCGCCTTCGAGCCAGGTCGAGACGAGCGATTCGAGTTCCGGCGTGGGCGCGCCATGGGCGAGCATGAGGGCCTCGCAGCAGCGCTTGCCGCGGCGGGACGGATCGAAGAAGCAGAGGACGTTGACCTTGGCTTCGAGCGCGGCGGCGGCCTCAGCGGCGGGACGCGCGGCGAGGACGACGAGGCGGCACGGATAGCGCTGGGCGAAGCGGATGGCTTCGTCGAAACGGGCCTGTGCGTCGGCGGGAGTGACCCCCGCGCCGAACATCAGCACGAGGTTCATCTGCGAGGCGCGCGCGGCGTTCTCGCCTTCGTCAGCCCATGCCTTGTCGAGCGACGGCAGGACGGCGGCGATCTTGACCGGGAAGCCCGGCAGCGCGTCGATCAGCGGGTGGGCCATGATCAGCGGCCGGCGTTGCGCCAGGCGTGGCCGTGGGCGCCGAGGAGGGCGTCGCCGCCCGCGGGACCCCAGGAACCGGCGGCATAGGTCTCCATGCCGACGCGACCCTGCTCCTGCCAGCTCTGGAGGAGCGGCGTGAACAGGCGCCAGGAAGCCTCGGTCTCGTCGCCGCGGATGAAGAGCGTGCGGTCGCCGACGATGCCGTCGAGGATCAGTCGCTCATACGCTTCGGGCGTGTTGGAACCGTAGGTGGTGGCGTAGCGGAAGCTCAGGCGGACCGGCTGCGTGCGCGGCTCGAGGCCGGGCACCTTGGAATTGAGGACGAGCGTCGTGCCTTCGTCGGGCTGGATCTGAATGACGAGGCGGTTCGGGGCGAGGTCGTAGCGGGCGTCGCCGGCGAAGAGGCCGGACTCCGGCTGCTTGAACTGGATGGCGATCTCGGAGACGCGGCGGGCGAGGCGCTTACCGGAGCGC
>RDYO01000058.1 GCA_004293385.1 Verrucomicrobiota bacterium | reverse complement strand
ACGGGCTCGATCTGCACGCCGGCGCAGGCCGGATGGCGGCCGAAGGCGCCGTAACTCTCGGTGTCGAAACGGGTCGTCATGCCGCGCGCGGCCTCGGCCACGAGCACGCGGCCGTCCGGCTGGATGATGCCGATCTGGACCATCGTCGGGCCGTCCACCTTGCGGGTGTGGGCCATGATCTTGTCGAGGAAGTCGTTGGCTTCCGGGCCCGGCTTGAGGGCGAAGAGGATCTTTTTGATGAGGCTCGGGGTGCGACGGAGGGTGCTGACGGCGTGGGCGCTGAGCGACCACTCGCCGCGTTCTTCGCGCCAGTTGAGGCGGGCGTCGACGATGACGTGCGAGCCGTCCATGAGCAGGGGGAGTTCGCCGTCCTTGAGCTGCGCGGCGGCATCATAGGCGTCGGAGAACATCATCACGGGGATGGTCACCGAGCGGGAGGCGACGGTGAAGAGCGCCCAGGGGCGATTGTCCTTCTTGGAGATCTTCTTCTCGAGGCCGCCGACGATCCCGCAGATGCGGACGGTGTGCCGCTGCTGCTTGTCGAGGTCGACGCGGTCCGGGGTGACGACCATCGTGGCGATGGCTTCGTCGAGGCCGTGGTAGTCGGCGAGCGGGTGGCCGCTGAGGTAGAAGCCGAGCAGCGACTTCTCGCCGTTGAGCATCTCGAGCTTGGGCATCTTCTCCGACTTACGGAGGATGAGGTCCGTCGGACGCGCGGCTCCGGCGTCTTCGGCGCCGAGGAGGTCGAAGAGTGAGCCCTGGCCGCTGGCGCGCTCCTTGCGCTCGCCGGCGAAGTGACGGCGGACGGATTCGATGGAATCGACGAGGTGGCGGCGATCTTCGCCGGTGAAGTCGAAGGCGCCCGCGCGGACGAGGCAGTCGAGGGTGCGGGCGTTGAGTTCGAACTCGCCCATGCGTCCTACGAAATCAGCGAAGTCCTTGAAGGGGCCGTTCTTCTCGCGCTCGGCGACGATATTACGGGCGGCCTGTTCGCCGACGCCCTTGATGGCGCCCATGCCGAAGCGGATGGCGTTGTCCTTGATGACCGGCGTGAAGTCGGTGTCCGATTGGTTCACGTCAGGTCCGAGCGCCTTCATGCCGAGGGCTTCGACCTCCGCCATGAATTCGGCGAGCTTGTCGGCGTTACCCTGTTCGGACGTGAGCACGGCTGCCATGAACTCGACCGGGTAGTTGGCCTTCAGGTAGGCGGTGCGATACGAGAGGATCGCGTAGGCCGCGGAGTGCGACTTATTGAAGCCGTACTCGGCGAACTTCTCCAGGGTGGCGAAGATCTCCTCGGCCTTCTTCTTGTCGATGTTGTTGGTCGTCTTGGCGCCCTCGACGAAGATCGAGCGCTGCTGCTCCATCTCCTCGCGGATCTTCTTGCCCATCGCGCGACGAAGCATGTCGGCGCCGCCGAGGGTGTAGCCGGCGACCACGCGGGCGGCTTCCATCACCTGTTCCTGGTAGACCAGGATGCCGTAGGTCTCCTTGGCCACCTTCTCGAGGAGCGGGTGGGCGTATTTGACGTAGCTGGGGTCGTCCTTGCCCTTGATGTAGTCCGGGATGAACTGCATCGGGCCCGGACGATAGAGCGCGATGAGCGCGACGATCTCATCGATCTGCGTGATATTGAACTTACGGCAGAGCGACTGCATGCCGCCGGATTCGAGCTGGAACACGCCGATGGTCTTCGCCTCGTTGAGGAGGGCGAAGGTCTTGGGGTCCTCGAAGCCGACCTTCTCGATGTTGAAGTCGGGCTGCTTGCGATGCTTGCGGACGAGGTTCTGGGCGTCGTCGATGATGGTGAGCGTCTTGAGGCCCAGGAAGTCCATCTTCAGGAGGCCGAGCTTCTCGACCGGGTCCTTGGCGTACTGGGTCGTCAGGTCGCCTTCCTGCATCGTCACGGGGATGATGTCCGTGAGCGGACGGTCGGCGATGATCATGCCGCACGCGTGCTTGCCGGAATTGCGCACCATGCCCTCGATGACGCGTCCGGTCTCGATGATGCTGGCGGCCTGCGGGTTGATGCTGACCTCCTCGCGGAGCTCGTTGGATTTCTTCAGGGCGTCCTCGAGCGAGATGTTGATGTCGTCGGGGACGAGCTTGGCGAGGCGGTTGGTCTCGACGAACGGGAGGTCGCGGATGCGGGCCAGGTCGCGGACGACCATCTTGGCGCCGAACGTGCCGAAGGTGATGATGTTGGCGACGCGGTCCTCGCCGTACTTCTTGCGCACGTAGCCGACGACCTGGTCGCGACGACGCATGCAGAAGTCGATGTCGAAGTCGGGCGCGGAGACGCGCTCGGGATTCAGGAAGCGTTCGAAGAGCAGCCCGAAGCGGATCGGGTCGATGTCCGTGATCTTGAGGCAGTACGCCACGATCGAGCCGGCGCCCGAGCCACGGCCCGGACCGACGGGGATGTCCTGCTTGCGCGACCAGTCGATGAAGTCCCAGACGATGAGGAAGTAGTCGACGAAGCCCGTGCCGGCGATGACGCCCATCTCGTAGTCGACGCGGCGGCAG
>RDYO01000082.1 GCA_004293385.1 Verrucomicrobiota bacterium | reverse complement strand
GCGAGGATTCATCGCTGATCAGTCCTGGAGGGCCTGACCGGTAGTCTCCTTGCCGAGGAAGGCGACGAAGATACCCACGCCATATACGAGGGTGATCGCCGCGGCGGCGTACTGGTAGCCGCCGAGGAAATCGACCAGTTTGCCGCTCAACAGCACGAAAGGCACGGCGACGAGTCGGCCCGTGTTGTAACAGATGCCCTGCCCCGTCGCGCGGACGCGGGTCGGGAAGAGCTCCGGCAGGTAGAGCGGGAAGAAGCCGAAGAAGGCCGTGGCGGCCATGCCGAGCACGAAGACCTTCAGGGCCATGACCCAAGGGAAGATGCCGAACAACATCGTGCCCGACCAGTCGGCCGGCGTGCGGTAGATCCAGACCGTGGCGACGAGCGCGAAGAAGCAGAGCAGCTGGTAACCCAGTCGGCGACGCAGGCCGGCTAGCAACAGCGGAGCCACGAAAGTGCTGCAGCACGCGCCGACGGAGACGATGACCATGGCCAGGGCCTTGGCCCGCGGATTATCAGGTCCGGCGAGCTCGCCGACCCAGAGCGGGATCCACTGCACCGCACCCCAGGTGCCGACGAAGACCACGGATACCATCAGGATGCCGGCGATGGTCGTGCCGCGCAGTTCACTGCCGAAGACTTCGCCGATCTTCGAGCGGGCGGGCGCGACGGAAGCGGCCTCCTTGGCGGCGGAACGCTCCCACTTCTCAGACTCAGGCACGAAGAGACGGATGAGCAGGGTCAGGATGGCCGGCGAAGCGCCGATGAGGAAGTGGATGCGCCACGAGGAACCGTCGGCGGGATAAGCGAGCGCCATGCAGCCCACGAGCACCATGCCGAGATTGGCGGCCATGCCGATGGCGCCGGCCATCTTGGAGCGATGGCGCTCCGGCCAGGCTTCCATCACGAGCGCCACGCCGAGCGCCCACTCTCCGCCCATGCCGAGCGCGGCCATGAAGCGGGCGGCGGCGAGGTGCGTCGGATCGGTGGCGAAATAACAGACGCCGCTGAAGATCGAGTAGAAGAGGATGCTGAAGGACATCGCCTTCACGCGGCCGATGCGGTCGCCGAGCCAGCCGAAGGCCGCGCCACCCAGCGCGGCGCCGACGAGGAAGGCCGAAGTAATGATGCCCATCCAACCGCCGACCCAGCCGTTGACCGACTTGACGCCGAGCGCGGCGATGTCAGCGGGCACCATGCTCTTGAGCGCCGGGCCCGCGAGCGTCGGGAAGAGCGCCTGCTCATAGCCGTCCATCATCCAACCCAGGAAACCGGCGAGCAGCGTCATCTGCATGCCCTTCGTGATCGCATCACGGGTGTCTTTGCTGTCGTGCATGGGGTTCATATCATCAGAAGAAGTTATCCGAGGGCTTCAAGGGGCGATTTGGGACTAAGCGACGGCCTCGCCGATCAACAGCCGTCGGAAGGACTGGGCGGCGGGGGAAAGTTCCTGACCACGACGTTGCAGCAAGGCCACCGAACGTCGGATGGGGGCGCCGCCCAGCCGGACCACCGTGCAGCCCGGCACGGAGCCGCGGGCCGCGAGTTCGGGAAGCAGCGCGATGCCAAGGTCGGCGGCCACCAGCGAACGGATCGTCTCCAGCTCACCGCTCTCGCAGGCGGTGCGCGGTTCAAACCCGGCCGCACGGCAGGCCGCCTGGGCGACGTCGCGCGCCCTGCCCTTGTAAAAGACGAACGCCTCCTTCGCCAACTCGGTCAACCTGGGCAGACGTCGACGCGCCAACGCATGCTTCTTCGGGACCAGGAGCACGAAGGACTCATCGAGCAAAGGCGTCGCTTGGAACGCGTCGCCGGACGCCGGCAATTGGACCACCCCGAGCTCGATCCTCCCCGCCTCCACCCATTGCGCCACGGCCTCCGACGTACCCTCGAGCAAGGCGAGTTCGACCTGCGGATGCTTGCGGCGGAAGGCCGCGACGGCGGCGGGGAGCAGGCAGGCGCTCACGGAAGGGATCGCCCCCACCGCCAGCCGGCCACCTTTCAAGGCGACCTGCTCGCCGACCGCCCGCCGCGTCGCCTGGGCCTGCGCCAACAGGGCCTCGGCATGGGTCCGCAGGGTCTCCCCCGCCGGGGTCAGGGTCGTCTCTCGCCGGCCACGGTTGAACAGGCGGGCGCCCAGCTCGGCTTCGAGCTTGCGCATCTGCTCGCTCAAGGCGGCCTGCGCCAGGTTCAGCTTGGCCGCGGCGCGCGTGAAGCTCCGCTGCCGCGCGGCCTCGAGGAAGTATTCCAGCTGGTAGAGGTCCATCGTTTATTCCGTCGAGACTCGCTGGAAACTAATGTTTTTCAAGCACCATGGAAAGTGGTAAGGTATCTCTCCCATGAAGCCGCTGATCGACCGCCCCGAGGACCTGACGCCGACGACGCCGTGGTCGGCGACGAAATGGGCCTGGACGGCCGAGGAAGCCCTCGTGGATCATGGGACCAAGGCCCGCCTCTGCTCCGCCGTGCTCCTGCCCTTCCGCGACGGCCAGCCCGACTGGGCGAGCTTCGTGTCCGAGATCCGCTGGCAGAAGGCCGCCGCCGACCACTACGGCGTCGAGCTGGTCCCGGTGCTCAACGCCGACACCGGCTACATCTTCGACCTCGACGACCGGATGTACGCCGAGGTGCTCCGCCAGTTCCGCGCGGCCTTCCCGGACATGCGCTTCATCGCCGGCATCACGGCCCGCGGCGCGCAGGACGACACGGCCTTCAAGGCCGAGCGCTACCGCGGCCTGCTGGACCTCGTCCAAGCCCATGACAACTGCGAGGTGATGATCATGACCTCGAAGTGGCTCAACACGCTCGACCCCGAGCGTCGCCGCGACGGCTACTACCAGATCGCCGAATGGCTCATCCGCCCCGGCATCGTGCACGCCCTCGAGCCCGCCTTCGTCCCCTGGGCCACGCCTTATGAACCCTGGCTGCTCCACCAGCTGGCCATCCACCCGAAGTTCGTGGGCGGCAAGGTCAGCACCCTCGACGAACCGCACTTCCTTTACTGGGCGGCGATGTGCAAGGACCTGAAGCTCGATTTCGCCCCGCACAGCGGCGACGACTACGGCATCGCCACCGCCATCAAGACCGGCCTGCCCCTGCTCATCGGCGCCGCCAGCAGCGCCGCCCCGCAGATCTGCGCGGCGAAGGACATGTGGCTCGACGACGGCGCCCCCGGAAAGAAGTTCCCCACGGGCACGGGTCGCTTCGACACCCGCGTCTACAAGCTCTTCGAGGCCTTCCAGTCGCTCGAAGACCAGGTCTTCCGCCTCGACGCCAAGGGCAGCGCCGCCGCCTACAAGCACAGCACCGCCCACCTGCTCCATCAGCTCGGCGTCATCGCTTCGCCCGAGCCCCATCCCGCCTGCAAGGACGTCCGCGGCCCGGACGAAGCCGCCCGCATGACCGAGGCCATGGGGCGCACGCGCCGCATCTCGGAACGCCTCAACATCCCCCGCTGAACCTTATCATGACCACCCCCTTCAAGCTCACCCGCGTCGCCTCGCTCAAGACCGTCGCCGACTTCCGCGCCCACTGCGCCGGGCTCGGCGTCGACCTGCCCCTCGAGGACGCCATCGAAGCCGGCGCCGGCAACCCGCTGTCGCAGCCGATCGCCCGCACGCAGGTCAACGGCAAGACCATCGGCAACCGCATCGCCATCCATCCGATGGAAGGCTGGGACGGCACCACGACCGGCGGCATCTCCGAGGAGATGAAGCGACGCTGGCAGCGCTTCGGCGCGAGCGGCGCCAAGCTGATCTGCGGCGCCGAGGCCATGGCCGTGCGCGCGGACGGACGCGCGAACATGAACCAGCTCATCATCAACGAGGAGAACCGCGCCGGCATCACCGAGCTCGTGGGCATCCTCAAGGCGGAGCATCTGGCCCGCTGGGGTTCGGTCGACGACCTGGTCATCGGCTTCCAGCTGACGCACTCCGGCCGCTTCTGCCGTCCGCATGACAAGAAACGCTGGGAATCCCGCGTGGCCTACCGCCATCCGATCCTCGACAGGAAGTTCAACGTCACCTCCGACGACCAGGTCCTGACCGACGCCGACGTCGAGGAGCTGATCCGCTGCTACGTCCGCGCCGCCCGCGTGGCCCGAGACTGCGGCGCCGACTTCGTGGACATCAAGCACTGCCACGGCTACCTCCTGCATGAGTTCCTCGGCGCCTACACGCGCCCGGGCAAGTTCGGCGGCTCCTTCGAGAACCGCACCCGCATCCTGCGGGACATCATCGCCGGCATCCGCGCGGACGGTAACGCCATCGACATCGGCGTCCGCCTGAGCCTGTTCGACATGGTGCCGTTCCGCCCGGACCCGGCCCTCAGCCAGCCCGGCAAGCTCGGCCCAGGCATCCCCGAAGAACACGCCACGCTCCTGCCCTATCGCTACGCTTTCGGCGTGAACCAGGCCAAGCCCACCGAGATCGACCTCACCGAGACCTTCGCGTTCGTGAAGCTGCTCGGCGAACTCGGCGTCAAGATCCTCAACACCACGGCCGGCTCGCCTTACTACAACCCGCACATCCAGCGCCCGGCGGCCTATCCGCCCAGCGACGGCTACCAGCCCGCGCATGACCCGCTGATCGACGTCGCCCGTCAGGTGCGCGTCGTCCGCGAAGTACGTGCCCAAGCCCCGGCCGGCATGATCGTGGTCAGCTCCGGCCTCAGCTACGTCCAGGAATACCTGCCGCACCTCGCGCAGCACATCCTGCGCACCGGCGGCAGCGACGCCGTCGGCGTGGGCCGCGCGGTGCTCAGCTATCCGGCGATGCTGGCCGACGCCGCGAAGAACGGCGCGATGGAGACGAAGTTCATCTGCCGCACCTTCAGCGACTGCACGACCGCGCCGCGTAACGGACTCATCTCCGGCTGCTACCCGCTCGACAAGTATTACACCGCCAAGCCCGAGTTCCAGCAGCTGAAGGACATCAAGAAGAACGTCGGAGCCTGAGCACGCCTCAGGGCTTCTCGAAGATCAGCAGGTGCTGCCAAGGCAGGTCCGGTTTGTTCACGACGAACCGGAACCCTGCGGCTTCGAATTCTTTCCGCGCCTGCGCCTCGGTCATCTTGTGATGCGGCTTGATGGGCACATTATCGTCTTCGGCGCGGAATTCCAGCAGGTAGATCCGGCCCTTTGATTTCAGGGCCGAACGCAGAGAAGCGAGCATCTCGGCCGGGTGGTCGAACTCGTGATAAGCGTCTACCATCAGGGCGGCGTCCAATGAAGCCGGCGGCAGCTTGACGTCATCGACCGCACCCAAGTGGGGCTGCACGTTCGTCACGCCGAGCTTGGCGGCCTCGGCCTTCAGGAACTCCAGCATCTCAGGCTGGATGTCGACCGCGACTACCCTCCCTTTCGGCAGCAGGCGGGCGATGCGGAATGAGTAATACCCCGAGCCGGCGCCGATATCGGCCAGGACCGCGTCCGGCGCGAGTTCAAGCAAGGAGATGGCCTTGGAAGGCGCCTCCTCCTTCTCGCGATCCGTGCGCTCGAGCCAGCCGATGCCAGGATGGCCCATGACATGGGAGATCTCCCGGCCCATGAAAGTCTTGCCGATGCCGTCGCGCGAAGGCGGACAACTTCCGTAAGCGGGCGGCGCCGGCGGCGTCGGCGAAGAGACCGCCTCCGGGCGGGTCCAGAAGAACAAGGCGATCGCACCGCCGACGAGGAGGACGGATGAAAGCAAGGGTTGGCGCTTCAGCATGACTTCAAACTGACCTCGTCAGACTGGTTCGCAAGCGTAGCAAAAAAATGGCCGGACCAAAGGTCCGGCCAAATCAGCCTGATGCGAAACAGGAATTACTTACGAGCCGGCGCGGACTTCTTCGGCGCAGGCTTGGTGGCAGGCTTATGTGAGGGCTTGGAGGATCCACCGCTCTTGTTGCAGCCCGGCTTTCCAACCGTCGGGGGCACGGTGGGGGGAACGGTCGGAGGAGTGCCGCCACCGGCAGCCGCGGCGAAAGCAGACACGGAGGCGAAAAGGCAGGCGACGAACAAGAGCGGGGTTCTCATGGTTTAAACAGGGTAAAGGGCCTTCAGCCCGAGGAAAAGCCTATATTTAAAGCCATTATCAGGGGTAAGGATGGCGCGAATACTCACCGTTCTGCTCAAGGGTAAGCACTTGCTTAGGCACTTATCCTGAGTATTAATACCCATGTTGCTCGTAGTAAGCACGCTATGGATCACCGCAAAAACCATCGCCAAGGTTTCAGCCTGATTCTCTCCCTCACTATCATGGCGGCTGTCGTCATGCTGGTCGTGACGCTTTCGGCCTTTGTCACAATCGAGTCCCGCGCGGCGATGAACCAGCAGCTCGCGACACGTGCGCGCCTGAACGCGCTGGTCTCCATGCGACTCGCCTTGGCCCACCTCCAACAGGAGGCAGGACCGGACCGACGCTCCACCGCACGTGCTGACATCACGCAGCCTAGCGTGAGCCCCGCGAGCCTCCGCAACCCGATGTGGACCGGCGTGTGGCGCACCGATCAGCCTGACCTACCTCCGGCCTGGCTCGTCTCCGGCCGCGGCGACCAGCCCGCCGGCACGCAGACCGTCTCGCTCTTCCAGACCGGAACCTCGCCCGATTATCACGCCGGCTATTGGGCTCCTTGGCAGTCGGACTCGACCGCGGGCTCCGGCGGCAACGTCCCGCTCGTCGGCCTTGGCACTGCGCTCGGAGCCACGGATGGAAAGGCCAGCGGCCTCGTCTCGCTGCCCAAAGTCACCTTGCCGGACGAAGACGTCGCCGGGACCTACGCTTACTGGATCGGCGACGAAGGCATCAAGGCCCGCGTCAACCTGCGCGACGCGCGCACCCAGAGCGACACCAACAGCATCGACCAGATGATCTCCCTTCGCAGCCCGGTCACCCACGGACTGCTGAAAAACCTGCCTGACCAGACGCAATTGGAGGCCTTGAACACGGTCAGGGACATCCGACTGCTGCCGGGACTCGACTCAGCCGTGGGCTCCAGCACCCCCGTGGATGTCCGGAACTATTTTCATGACGTAAGCCTGACCTCAGCCGGCGTCCTCGCCGACTCGCGAAACGGCGGACTGAAGCGCGATCTGTCCGTAGCTTTCGAAATGAGCGACGCGCAGTTCGCCAGGTCCGAATTCGGGCAGGGTGCCGGGGGCGCCTTCCCTTCCGCCGGCACCATGACCGAGAAAGGTTTTGAGTCAGTGACGATGGATACCCTCCGCATCGTCAACCCCGACAAGTCGGAGACCACCCTCGCCGCCACGCCGATCTTCAGCCGTACCGTCACCGACGGAGAACTACGAGGCCCGACATGGTGGGCGCTGCGGGATTACCACCGACTCTACAAACAGCTAGGCTGGTCCGGCAGCGCCACCGGAGCCAGGGCGAGCAGCACCCCCTCCCTCCGCGCACGTGCGCTCTGGCCCAACGCTGACGCCGCAAGGCCGAACTACGTCGACAAAGACCAGCCACCGTTGCTCCCCCCGTCCGGCAACGCCACCGCCAACGACGTCCGGCGCAGCTATTACAGCTACTCCGACATTTACAACGGAGACCTGCCCCCGTCCGTGAACCCCAACGCCAGCGACCGGTTCACCGGTGCGCCCGGGCAGTCGGACAAATTAGTCACCCGCCCGTTGCGGACGGCGGCCTCTCCCTACGTACAACGCGTGTCCCTGGCGTTCAGCGTCAACAAGATGCAGTGGTTCGTGCTCAAGTCCGTGCGGATCGGCAAGACCGTGATCTTCTACTACGAGGAGTGGATCGACATCCGGGTGAACGTCACGCCCATCGTCGTGCTGCATAATCCTTATAACGTCAGGATGGTCCTGGCCCCCAACGACATATCGGGCCCCGACAAGACCCGCTGGCATAAGAATCCGAACAACGACCTGGATGCCGCCA
Organism: Verrucomicrobiota bacterium; assembly: GCA_004293385.1. Lineage (GTDB taxonomy): Bacteria > Verrucomicrobiota > Verrucomicrobiia > Opitutales > UBA953 > UBA953. Next base: position 4,579 of record RDYO01000082.1, on the reverse strand, counting down.
CCGGCACGCCCTTCAAACAGCCCTACTCCATCGCGCTCTCCTTCGCCGACCTCAAGGACTGGAACTTCCGCTTCACCCAGTATCACCCCGGGTCGACCGCCATCGCCTTCCAAGGAGACTCCCCGCTGTCGGACTTTTTCCGGATTCAGAGCGGCACCCCCATCCTGGATGAGTTCGGCCAGAAGACCGGCAAGTTCCTGCCGCCCTACGAAAGCGACGACGAGGATAGTTTCCGCCTGTACCTGACGAAAGAAAATGACGCATCGATCACGCTGGAGCCTGGCGAGATGCGCGTCTTCTCCTGCGCACCCATCATCGGCGATTGGTCCAAGTCCGTACTGCTTAACAACAACTACGACATGCGCGGAGGCTTCCGCGACAACGTGTACGACTGGAACTTCGGCGAGGACGCCTTGGGGTCATTGAACATCTCGGCGCCGATCAGCTTCGAGATCATCCCCGGAGGCAACATGCGCATGCGGACCGCCATCGCCGGCAGTCCCAAGGACCAGCTCTACCGCGACCGCAAGATCGGCAAGACGAAGGCGGAGATCGACGGGGACAAGGAGGACTTCCTCCGCCTCACGAGCGAACTCAACGAAGTGGTGTTCACCGACATCAACGAGTCCAAGTACGCCCGGCCCGGCGAGAAATTCTTCGCCTCCTGGCGCCACGTGAGAGACAAGTTCCCAAGAAAAACCACGGATCCGTACTGGGATGGCCGCAACCCTTTCCCCAGCAACGCGCTGCCCTACGAAGCCGACCTCGTCACCGTCATCGACATTTCCGCCAAGGCCGCCGATACGCCCGCCACCGGGGCGCCTTTCCCGCTGTTCACCCACTCCAATCCGCTGGCTCCGACGCAGCGAGCGAGCTCATCCGGACGTATCCGCAGCGACCTGGGCGGAAGCCCCAACGCGGGAGCGACCGGCGCCTCCCCGAGCTACCAGCTCTCCATCCGTAACGGAACCTGGCTCGGAACGAAGTTCGCCGACGGCAGCTTCGCAGGCCCGGTGATCTCCGCGACCGAAAGCGGACGGGTCGCCTACGGAGGCAACTCCCATGGCGCCACGGGGACGCAGAAAGTCATCCTGACCGAAGTGCCGCTCTTCCAACCGATGTCGTTGGCCCAGTACACTCACGCCAACTTCGGCGTCCGGGACCAGCAGCCCTTGCTCAGCATCGGGAACAGTTTCGCTTCGCCGCTGGTCGACGCGAAGAAGGCCTTCCAGGACAACGGCCGGAGCTGGACTGAATTCGACCAGAGCTACCTGCTCAACGAGGCCCTGTGGGACGGTTTCTTCCTTTCGAGCGCGGCCCCGCAGATGAAGACCGACGTGACGACCGACGCCGCAGGCACGGCCCCCGCTCCTCCCGACCTGAGATCTACGGCCACAACGACCGCCGACCCCAACGAAAAGAATGACCGTAGCCTCACCCAGGTCATCGAGAATTTCGTCAAGGACGGTACCCCCCTGGATAATCCGCGTTTTTCGATCGAGCGCGCCAATCTGGACGCCGAAGGCACCGCCAAGGCGCTCGCCGACTACCGACGTTCGGCTGCGGTACTCGTCAACAAGGGCGCCTTCAACGTGAACTCAACCTCGGTCTCCGCCTGGCAGACTTTCCTGGGATCGGTGAAGAACATGGCCATCGCCGACAAGTCGGCCAGCTTCCCCAGGGCAGACCAGAACGCGCGCTTCCCTCGGATCATCGCCAAGGGAGCCAGCAGCATCGCCACGAACGACTCGGCGGACCCCTCCAACTGGTCAGGCTTCACCAACCTGACGGACCAGCAGATCGCCGTCCTTGCGCAGGCCATCGTGGACGAGAACAAGGCCCGATTCGCCGTCCAAACCCGGACCGAACGCGAGATCGCCAAGGCTCCTGGCCTGCGGCGCTTCGGAGGCCTCTCCGCCCCCTCGACTCCCTACCTGGGACTCTCCGAATTCATCAACCGCTTCCTGACCCCGGAGAATTGGCTGAATCGCTGCGGCGCGCTCCAGTCGGCCATCATTCGCGCGGGCCTCGCCGACCGACTCTCGGACACCAAGCTTACGAAGTCTTCCTTGGAGACTCCGACGGCGGGCTACTTCCCTAACCCCGAGAACATCGAAGTCATCTCCCAGAACGGGAAGAGCGGAACGCACGCCGCCATGGGCGCCCCGGGCAACCTGCTGCAGTCCGACCTCCTGCAGAGCCTGGGTTCGGCGATCGCGACCCGCTCCGACACCTTCGCGATCCGATGCTTCGGCGAAGCCTCGCAGAACAGCGGAGAAACCGGTTCGGCCTGGATGGAAGTCATCGTCCAGCGCGTGCCCGAGTTCATCGATGCGACCAACGCTCCCGAGACCGGCAACAGCGCGCCTCACCCCTTCAAGCCCGCGCCTTCGGCCTCACCGGACCCTTCGGTCAGCACCGCGCTCACCCCGGTGAACAGCATCCTCGGTCGTCGTTTTAAGATCATTTCCATGCGCTGGTTGAAAGCCGATGAAATCTAATTTATCCGTCTGCGCCCTCCTCCTCCCCCTGCTGCTCGGAGCCGCGGACGGGCCGATGGTGGAAGCCCGGCTGAAGTTCATCTCGACGACCCGGCCGCTCGTCGGCATCGGCATCGTGCAAGGCAAGAAGGCTGAAGGGTTCGTCATTCCGACCGACATGTTCTCGGATGAGATCACCTACCGGGGACCAGCCAGACTGGAACTCGTCGAACTAAGGACTGTGACCGTGAAGCAGCCTCCGACGGCGTCGGACGATGACGCCGGCAAGGAGGCGGCCAAGACGAAGCGACCGACCCGTGGAGTGAAGGCGAAGCCCCTGACCAGTGTCTCCACCCCGGTCGGAAAACCGCCGCTGGCCTGGATCGACCTGCCCGTCGCGACCGGAAGACAGAACCTGATCCTGCTCGTCACTCCTGGCCGCGAGAACGGCATCGTAGCGATTCCTGACGTCGTCGGCTCATTCCCACCTGGCAGCAACCGCTACCTCAACCTCTGCCCTTTCCCGCTGATCGTGATGACGCCTTCGGGTCGTCAGCTCATCCCGGCGAAGAGCACGGCGGTCAGCCGGCCTGGCTCGAAGGATAACGATTACTACGACCTCCAGATCTTCTCCGCGATCAACCAGCAAGAGAAACTGGTCTTCTCCAGCCGAACCTACCACTTGGATTCCGTCCGGAAGCTCCTCATCCTGACCCCGCTGCCGGGAGACGATGGCAGAGTGGCGGTGCGTGATATCGAAGATCGCCCGGCGCCATCCAAGGGACAGCTCCCGGGTGAATCGGGGCTCAAAGCGGCCAAGTAATCACGCGCCGTAGCGCCAGTCGAGGATCTCGGCCTGCGGGGTCCGTCTTCCTTGCCAGCGGTTCCACTGGAGTTTGACGGCCATCTCCACGGGTTTGCCCAGTTCCGGGATACGGTCGGCCATGCGCCAGGCCACGAAGTTCAGGCGACGGCCGCCGCTGAGCGGGACCTGGTGACGGAAGTTGCCATCCCCGAAAGGCGAAGGCGGACGCTCGAAGACGAAGCCCTTGAAACCGAAGACGGGCTCGGCGTTACCTTCGCCGTAAGGCTGCAGGAGGTCGAGGTCGTCGAGTAGCTGATCGGTGACGTCCGCCGGTCGGATCCAATGCGCGATGTCGATGTCGCGTCCGTCCGCCTGGACGGCACCAGCCAGGCGCTGGGCTTGGATGGCCTCATTGAAACGGGTGCGGAAAGCCTCGACGGCGGCGACATCGAGCGAGACGCCGACGGCCATCGGATGTCCGCCGTAGGTCTTGAGGAGGTCGGCGCAGGCGCCGAGGGCTTCGACGAGATTGGTACCCGGCACGCTGCGGCCGGAGCCCTTGGCGCTCTCCCCTTCCTTGCCGAGGACGATCACCGGACGGTCCAGCGCGCGGCAGATCTTGCCGGCGGCGATGCCGACGACTCCCGGATGCCAGTCGCCATGGACGACGTAACCGGCGAGGTCGCCCATCGCCTTGGCCTGGGCCATGGCTTCTTCGGTCACCTTCTTGTCGATCTCCTGGCGCTCGCGGTTGATGGCGTCCAGCTGCGCGGCGTCGCGCAGACAGTCATCCGGATCGTCCGAAAGCAGGAGTCGCAACGGCAATGAGGCATCGGCCAGACGGCCGCTCGCGTTGATGCGGGGGCCGATGCGATAAGAGACGTCGACCGAAGACAGCACGCCGCCGGGCTCCATGCCGCTGACGGCGATGAGGGCGCGCAGGCCCTGCCGACGGGCTTCGCCGAGCGCCTTGAGTCCGTGAGCGGCCAGGATGCGGTTCTCCGTGCGCAGCGGGACCAAGTCCGCGATCGTGCCGAGGGCGGCCAGGTCGAGATAGTCCTTCACCGCGATCGAGGTGCCGCGCTCGTCGCCGGCGAGGCGCAGGACCTTCAGCACCCCGTGGACCAGTTTGAAGACCAGTCCGGCGGTGCAGAGCGTCTGCCAGGGGGCGTCCTCGGCGTCGTTGACGCGCGGGTTGACGAGCGTGCAGGAGACGCGGGATTCCTTGGCGACGTGGTGGTCGACCACGATGACGTCGACACCTTCGGCGCGGAGGCGTTCGACCTCAGGTTTG
>RDYO01000081.1 GCA_004293385.1 Verrucomicrobiota bacterium | reverse complement strand
CTACTTCAAGAGCTTCCAGTGGCAGGGCAGGGTGCCGGTCGGTTGCCCGTTGTCCGAAGGCAACGTGGGCAAGGATTCCGTCTCGCTGCTGCGCAAGTCCGGTTACTCCGGCCCGGTCTGCCTCCATGTCGAATACCTCAAGGGTAAGATCACCGACCCCGGCGCCCTGAAGGCCGCCGTCGAGGCCACCCGTAAGGATTTCGCCACGCTCAAGGAATGGTGGGCCTGATCCGGGGGCAGGGCAGGGTGCTTTCCGAAAGATAGGCTGGAACTTGCGGTCTCCGGGGATGTAGAAATCTTCACCCCCATGCTTCCCCGTACCGCGCTTTTCCTCCTGGCCGCCGCGTCCCTCGTTGCCGCCCCCAAGACCGCCCCGGCCGCCAAGCCGGCGCCCGAGCCTTATAAGCCTTCCGAAGGCGGCTCCCTGCCGGCCGGCATCTTCCAGCTGCCCGAAGGTCTCGAGGTCACGCTCTGGGCTCGTTCGCCCATGCTGGCGAATCCGACCAATATCGATTTCGACGCCCAAGGCCGTCTGTGGGTCAACGAAGGCGTCAACTACCGTACCTATAACAAGGGCGGCAAGCGTCGCGCCGAAGGCGACCGCGTGATCGTGCTCAGCGACTCCAAGGGCCAGGGCTTCGCCGATTCCGTCCAGACTTTCGTCCAGAACCCCGATTGGACCTCGCCGCTCGGCATCGCCGTCATCGACAACGTCGTCTACGTCTCGCACGCCCCGACCATCACGAAGTACACCGACGTCAATCGCGACGGCAAGTTCGACGCCGCCGTCGACAAGCAGGAGACCTTCCTCACGGGCTTCGGCGGCCAGGATCATGACCACTCGCTCCACGCCGTGGTCGCCGGTCCGGACGGCAAGCTTTACATCAACTCCGGCAACTGCGGCGCGGTCGTGACCGACAAGTCAGGCAAGACCTTCCGCGTCACCAGCGGTTACGTCGACGAACGCGGCGGCAAGTGGCCCTTCGACGCGCGTGCCAACATCGGCACGAAGAGCGACGACGGCTTCGTCTGGTCCTCCGGCTTCTCCGGCCGCCTCAACGCCGACGGCACCGGTCTCGAGATCCTCGGCAACGGCTACCGCAACAGCTTCGAGAGCTTCCCTTCCTCCCTCGGTGACCTCTTCCAGGGCGATAACGACGACTCCCAGAGCTGCCGCACTTCCTTCGTCCTCGAATACGGTTCGGCCGGCTACACCACTCCGACCGGCGCGAGCTACGGTTCCGTCAAGCGTCCGGGCCAGTCGATGCCCCGCGCGCACTGGCGTCAGGATGATCCTGATACCATGGACGTCGGCGACGTCTACGGCGGCGGCTCGCCCACCGGCATCACGGTCTACGAGAACGGTGCGCTCGGCGCGGCCTGGGCCGGCACGCTCCTGAACTGCGAGCCTTCCCGTAACACGGTCTTCGCTTATAAGCTGGCTCCGCAGAAGGGCACCTACGCCCTCAACGAATCCACGCGCAAGGACCTCATCACCTCCAACCCGACCCGCGAGTTCGAAGGCACCGACTTCCATAAGCTCAAGGCGGACTCGGCCGCCAAGCCCAACGAGCGCATCCTCTTCCGCCCGTCCGACGTCACCGTCGGTCCCGACGGCGCCATCTACGTCGCGGACTGGTACGACTCCCGCGTCGGCGGCCACCAGACCCTCGACGACACCTGCACCGGCGCGATCTACCGCATCGCCCCGAAGGGCTTCAAGTCCGTCGTCCCGAAGATCGACGTCTCCACGCCCGAAGGCGCCGCCGCCGTGCTGCGCAACCCGGCCGTCAACGTCCGTCACCTCGGCTTCAATGCGCTCAAGGGTTTCGGCGCGAAGTCCCTGCCGGTCGTCTCGGAGATCCTCCGCGACGCCAATCCGTATGTCGCCGCCCGCGGCGTCTGGCTTCTCCCTCACCTCGGTGAAGAAGGCGTCAGCCGCACCAAGGCCCTCCTGAAGGATGCGAATCCTTCGCTGCGTCGCCTGGCCTTCCAGTCTCTGCGTCGCGCCGGTCATGATGCCCTCGGTATCGCCGCCGAGCTCGCCGCCGACGCCGATGTCGCCGTCCGTCGCGACGTCGCCACCTCGCTCCACGCCGCGCCGGCCGACAAGGCCGTGCCGATCCTGATCGAGCTCGCCCGTCGCCTCGACGTCTCCGACAAGAACTCCGTCGCCGCCTTCGGCATCGGCTCCGCGAACAAGCAGGACGCCGTCTGGTCCGCCGTGAAGTCCACGCTCGCGAAGGATGGCGCCGAAGCCTGGTCGCCCGAAGTCGAACGCATCGCCTGGCTCCTGCACCCGGCCTCCGCGGTGCCTGAGTTCCTCGCCCGCGCTTCTTCCGCCAAGGTTTCGCAGGCCTCCCGCACGCTCGCCGTCGAGTCCCTCTCCTTCGTCGACAGCAAGGAAGCCGCCCTCGCGATGATCAAGCTCTGCGCCGATGGTTCGCCTTCCGCCTCCGAAGCCAAGGGCTGGGCCCTGATGCGCATGACCGGCCTCTGGTCGGCCTACGATATCCGCACCGAGCTCAAGAACGCCGGCGTCTATGACGCCAAGAAGGTCGTCGTGAACGCCGTCGAAGTGCCTGAAGCCCCGGCTGGTACCTACACCGAGCAGGACGTCCTCGCCAAGACCGGCGACGCCGCCAAGGGCGCCGCCCTCGCCCAGCGCTGCATCATGTGCCACCAGCTCAACGGCAACGGTCCGGCTTATGGTCCGGAACTCAAGGGCTGGGCCGCCCGCCAGAGCCGCGAGGCCCTCGTCCGTGCCATCGTCAATCCCTCGGCGGACATCGCCCTCGGCTATGAAGGCGTCTCCCTCAAGCTGAAGGCCGGCGGCCGCATCGACGGACGCCTCCAGTCCAATAACGACCCGATCGTCATCACCTCGACCGGCGGCCTCACCCAGCTCGTCCCCAAGGATCGCGTCGCCGGCGGCCAGACCAAGATGACCCGCTCCCTCATGATGTCCGGCGAGCAGCTGGGTCTGAGCGCCCAGGATGTGGCCGACATCGCCGCCTTCCTGGCCTCCTACAAGTAAGCCAGACCGATAAAAACGGGTTTCGAGGGGGTTTTCCATCAGGAAGACCCCCTTTTAATTTACCGCTTGCTTCTGGGGCTGGGTTTATCAGGTTCGACCCTCCTTTCCCTAGGCAAGGCACGGCCGCACAACGCGGGTCCGCGACTTACTGGGCACCAAAAGACCTTATACCAACATGAAGCAGCTCACCCTTAACGTCACCAGCCGCGCGCTCCATGGCCGCGGCCCCGCCCGCCGCCTCCGCGTCGAAGGCTCCATCCCCGCCATCATCTACGGCAAGTCCGGCAACCAGAGCGTCGCCGTCAAGCAGGAGGCCTTCCGTGACCTCATGCGCGCCAAGGGCAACGCCGCCTCCCTCATCAACCTCGATGTCGACGGCAAGAAGATGCTCTCCCTCATCAAGGAGTTCCAGCGTCACCCGATCACCCAGAAGTTCCTCCATATCGACATCATGGAGATCGACCCGAATTCCCCGATGACCGCCGCCATTCCGGTGCGCGCCATCGGCGAAGCTTACGGCGTCAAGACCGACGGCGGCACGCTCGCCATCGTCTCCCAGACCATCAACGTCCGCTGTCTCCCGAAGGACCTCCCTGAGTTCATCGAAATCGACGTCACCGAGCTCAAGGTCAACGAGTCCATCCACGTGGGCGAGGTCAAGGCCCCTGCCGGCATCACCTTCCCGGGCGACCCCAAGCGCGTCGTCATCGTCTGCTCCGAAATGGCCGAAGAAGAAGCTGCTGCCGAGGCGACTCCCGCCGCCGGCGCCGCTGCTGCTCCTGCCGAAGGTGCTGCCGCTGCTCCCGCCGCCGGTGCCGCTCCTGCGGCCGCCGCCGCGCCTGCCGCCAAGAAGTAATTTCCGCGCCGGGCGTTCCCGGTACCTGTTCTTTGAAGTCAAATGCCATTCTCGGTCATCGCCGCCCTCGGCAATCCGGGCCGAGAATATGCCGCCACCCGCCACAACGCGGGTTGGCTTGTCATCGACGCGCTTGCCGCCCAGGCCGGCGCGGTGTGGAAGGAAGAGAGCCGTTTTTCGGCCTCGGTCGCGAAAATCACGTTCGGAGGTTCCTCCGTCCATCTGATCAAGCCGCTCACCTTCATGAACGACAGCGGGTCGCCTCTGGCGGCCTTCCTCCGGTTCCACCGGATCGAGCTCCCTGAGCTCGTCGTCCTCCACGATGACATCGCCTTCGAGCCCGGTCAGCTCCGCCTCTCCCTGGGAGGTTCCGCCGCCGGCCACAACGGCGTCGCCAGCTGCATCCGCCACCTCGGCGAACAATTCGTCCGCGCCCGTCTGGGCATCGGACCGAAGAAGCACCCCGGCCAAGATCTCGCCGACCACGTCCTCGGACGTTTCCCCGACGCCGACCTCGCCATCCTGACCCAGCGCATCCCCGACTTCATCAGAAACCTCGAAACCCTCCTTTCCCAAGGCCTCCCGGCCGCCCAAAACCTCACCAACAGAAAATCACCATCACCATGACCACCGCCACGATCCGTCGCGCCTACCGCGCCAGCCTCATCCTCGACCTCCGCGGCTCGACGGATGCGCCCGAGACCGTCATCGACAAGCTCAAGGACGTCCTGAAGTCCATCGACTGTAAGGTCAACGAGGTCGAGAACCTCGGCCAGAAGGAGTTCTCGCGCGTCGTCGACCGCAAGTTCCCCTCCGGCCTCTACGTCCAGTTCCACTTCGAAGGCCCGGTCAGCGCTCCGACGACCTTCCGCGAGAAGCTCCGTCTCGACCGCACCATCAATCGCCTGCTCGTGCAGGTGACCAAGTAATCTCCGACCCCGCCTCGCCGTGGCCTCTTCCTTCAATCGCGTGATTCTCGCGGGCAATATGACCCGCGACCCCGAGGCCCGCGCCCTTCCGTCCGGCCAGGCCCTCACGAAGTTCTCCCTCGCCGTCAACCGCGCCTACACCACCAAGGAAGGCGAGAAGCGCGAGGAAGTCACCTACGTCGACATCGAGAGCTACGGCAAGCAGGCCGAGATCATCGCCAAGTACTGCGGCAAGGGCTCCGGCATCCTCGTCGAAGGCCGCCTCAAGCTCGACCAGTGGGAAGACAAGAAGACCGGCGAGAAGCGTTCCCGCCTCGGCGTCGTCCTCGAGAACTTCACCTTCATCGGCGGCAAGTCCCAGGGTGGCGAAGAGGGCGGTTCCGCTCCCCGCTCCCGCGGCGGCAACGACACCCCGGCTCCTTCCGGCGACCACGGCGGCGACGACGTCCCGTTCTAAACTTTCCCTCCCCAACCTTATAACCCAAGCAAGATCATGGCATTCACCGAAGTCCTCCTCATCAAGCCCGTCGACGGCCTAGGCGCCGAAGGCGAACAGGTCCGCGTCCGCGCGGGCTTCGCCCGTAACTTCCTGCTCCCGCAGGGCATCGCGCTCCCCGTCAACCGCTCCAACACGAAGTACGTCGAGGCCCTCAAGAAGGCCCGCGAAGTCCGTGAAGCCCGCGACCTCGAGGTCGCCAACGAGACCGCCGCCAAGCTGGCCGCCATCAAGCTCGTCTTCGCCGTCAAGACCGGTGAAGGAGGCAAGATGTTCGGCGCGATCAGCACCGCCGAAATCGCCGCCAAGCTCGTCGAGCACGGCATCGAGATCGAGCGCAAGCGCATCCACCTCGGCCAGGGCCCCGTCAAGCTCCTCGGCAAGCACACCACGAGCATCCGCCTCCATGGCTCCGTCATGGTCGAGCAGGAGTTCGAGGTCGTCTCCGAGAACCCGATCGAAGTCGCCGCCGAAGAGGCCCCCGAGGCCGAAGAGCGCGAGTACCGCGACGACAAGAAGGCCCGCAAGCCCCGCAAGGAAAAGTCCGCCAAGTCCGAGTAATCGGACCGGCTCCCCGGAAAGGCGCGAAGCACCCGCTTCGCGCCTTTTTCTTTTCCGGGGTCCCCGCGCCTGTGAATAGGCCGTGAACAAGGCGTGAACGACCCGCCTGTTTGGCGCTGTCCACCGGGCTCCTCGCATCCATAGTGCACCTTTCCCATGGCCGAACGACCCCAGCGCCAGCGCCGCGAAGCCGCCCCCAACTACGGCGACCGCGTCCCGCCCCATAACCTCGACGCCGAGCGCGGCCTGATCGCGAGCATCGTCATCGACGGCGGCGACACCTTGCAGCGCTGTCTCGAGCAGCGCGTCACGCCGGATTACTTCTTCGATCCGAAGCACCAGGACATCTACGAGATCGCCGTGAAGCTCGCGCAGGCGAGCACGGGCATCGACGAGATCACGCTCACGGAACAGCTGCGCCGCGACGGCAAGCTGGAGTCCGCCGGCGGCGCGACCTACGTCAACGAGCTGACGGGCCTGATCTCCTCGAGCGCGCACGCGCCCCACTGGCTCGCGATCATCCGCGAGAAGCACTTCCTGCGGCAGCTGATCTCCACCGCCGTCACGACGGTCGAGAAGGCTCACACGCACGCCGAGGGCATCGAGCGCCTCCTCGAGGAGGTCGAGCAGTCCTTCTTCCGCATCAGCGAAGACCGCATCTCCGAGTCCGCCCAGACGATCGACGGACCCATCGCCGAGGCGATGGAGCTGGTCCAGCGCATCATCCGTGACCGTAACTCGGTCCAGGGCGTCCCGACGGGCTTCCCGGACCTCGACGCGATGACCTTCGGTTTCCAGCCGGGTCAGATGATCGTCGTCGCCGCCCGTCCCGGCATGGGCAAGACGTCCATCGCGCTGAACTTCATCGAGGCCGCGCTGTTCCCCAAGCCCAGCGAGAACCGCAAGCCGTCCAACGTCCTGCTGTTCTCCCTCGAAATGCCGGCCCGCGAACTGGCCCTCCGTCTGCTTTGTTCCCGCGCCCGCGTGAACATGCAGAAGCTGCGCACCGCCCACCCGGACGAACGCATGCAGGTCGACCTCGTCCAGGCCGCCAACGAGTACAAGGGCCTCCCGCTGGTGGTCGACGACAACGGCGGCCAGAACATCCTCGAGATCCGCGCGAAGTGCCGCCGCGTCCACGCCCGCACGCCCCTGGACATGGTGGTCATCGACTACATCCAGCTCATCAACGGCCTGGATTCGGGCCTGCCCCGCGAACAGCAGATCGCCGAGGTCTCCCGTAGCATCAAGGCCATGGCCAAGGAGTTCAAGATCCCGATCATCGCCCTGGCCCAGCTCAACCGTAAGTCCGAGGACGAGGCCCGCCAGCCCCGCATGTCCGACCTTCGCGAGTCCGGCTCCATCGAACAGGACGCTGACATCGTCATGCTCATTTCCAAGCCCCCCGTCAGCCAGGGTAAGGCCGCCGAGGCCGAGGCCGAGCAGGCCGGCCAGGACGGATGTTACGCCCGTCAGCTGATCGTGGCGAAGAATCGTAACGGACCGACCTCCGACATCAACTTGCTCTTCAATCCGGGGCTGACACGCTTCGAATCTCCGGCTAGAGAATACCGAAATAATGAATAAGACCTCCTTCCGCCGCAGCTGGCTCCGCGCCGCCTGCTTCGCCCTCGCCTTGGTGCCGCTCGTGGGAGGCGCCCAGAACAGCCTCGGGCCGAAGGACCCCAAGGTCCGGACCATCCGCATCCAAGCCTCCGGCTCCGCCGTCTCCGAGCAGTTCGTGCGTGGTTTCGTCGCCCTGCGCGAAGGCGAGTCCTTCTCCAAGGAAGCCGTCGCCAGCACCGTCCGCTCCCTTTACGCGACCGGCCGATTCGCCCAGGCTTCGGTCGAGCCCGTCCTCGATCCGAAGACCGGCGAGGTCGACGTCGTCGTGACCGTGGAACCCCGCCCGATCCTCAAGGGAGTCGAATACATCGGCGGCGACGGCATCGTCGGCGCCGACGCCTCCTGGTTCGGCGGCGAGGAACTCCAGGACATGCGTCTGGGCGAGCCGCTCGACATGGCCCAGCTCCGCCGCGCCGAGATCAAGCTCCAGGAGTCGCTCCGCAAGAAGCGACCCTTCACGCGCGTCTCTTCACAGCTCCGTGACGTCCCCGGCGGCAAGATGGTGTCCGTCGTCGTCAACGAAGGCATCGAGCTCAAGGTCGACACTTTCCGTTTCGATGGCGCGAAGTCCTTCAGCCGCTCCGAACTGGCGGACGGTGCGAGCCTCGCGACGAGCGAGTACCGCTGGTACAAGTGGTCCTGGATGCTCGGCACGGGCCGCCTCGACCCCGAGCAGTATCGCGAAGACTGCCGTAAGCTCCGTGAATTTTACCGCGGCAAGGGCTACCTGGACGTCCAGGTCGAAGACGCCGACCCGGAGAAGATCTGCGTCGTCAAGGACGTCAGCGGCTCCACCGGCTGGCTCGACGTCGTCTTCAAGCTTACCGAGGGCCGTCGCTACACCGTCGGCGCCTTGGCCATCGAGGGCAATCGTCTCGGCGCCGCCGATCCGCTTTTCGCCGAAGCCGCGCTCCGCAAGGTCGTGGCCGAGCCTTCCCTCCGCCGGGGCGCTCATCCGTTCGAGTTCGACCAGCTGAAGTCCGGCGAAGCGTTCGCCGTCCCGGCCGTCGAGGCCGCCGCCGACAAGCTCAAGGAATACTACGGCCAGATGGGTTACATCAACGCCCGCGTCGAGACGGTCCGTAAGCCGGACCTGACGACCGGCGCCATCGACGTCCGCTTCATCATCGAAGAAGGGCAGCGTCACACCGTCCGCGCCGTCGAGATCCAGGGCAATACGAAGACCCGCTCCACCGCCATCGCGCGCGAACTGGCGCTCGGGCCCGGCGAAGTCTTCGACCTCGCCCGTACCCGTGTCTCCGAGGCCCGTCTGCGCAACACGCAGTTCTTCCAGGAAGTCCGCGTGACCCCCGTGCCGACGCCCGTCCCCGGCCAGAGCGACCTCCGCGTCACGGTCAAGGAAGGCCCGACCGGCCAGGTCAGCTTCGGCGCCGGCTTCAGCACCGTCGAAGGCCTCGTCGGCTTCGTCGAGTACTCCGAGGCGAACTTCGACTTCTCCAATCCGGAAGGCTGGTACCGTGGCGACGGACAGAAGTTCCGCGTGCGTCTCTCGGTCGGCAGCCTGACCAATTCCTTCGAACACTCCTTCGAGGAGCCTGCGCTCTGGGAGCGCGACCTCGCCGTGGGTTACTCCATCGAGCGTCGTTTCGCCGGTTTCGCCTCCGCCGATTACGCGGTGCTCACCGAAGGCGTGAACCTCTACGCCCGTCGCCGTGTCTTCGGCAACGTCGAAGGTCGCGTCGGTTACAACCTGCGCCGCGTGTCCGTCGACAACGTCAGCTCCACGGCGCCCGCCGAAGTGGTCGCCGAAGGCGCCGCCGGCGGCAAGGTGATCTCCTCGGTCTCCGCCTCCCTCATCTACGACACCCGCGACGAGTTCAACTTCCCGACGCGTGGTTCCCGCATCTCGCTCACCGAGGAGCTTGCCGGCAATGGTTTCGGCGGCGACCTGAAGTATCTCCGTTCCGAGCTCCGCACCGGCCGCTGGTTCCTGGTTTCTCCGACCGCCGAGCAGACCATCGGCGTGGTCGGCCGCGTCGGCCTGCTCACCGGCACCGCCGGCCAGCTGCCGTTCTACGAGCGCTTCTACCTCGGCGGCGCCTACGACATGCGCGGCTTCAACTTCAATGACGTCGGCGGTTACTCGACCTACGATACGCAGTTCGGCAACGAGCCGATGGGCGGCCTGACCTACGGTTTCTTCAGCGCGGAATACACGATCAAGGTGGCCGACAACCTCCGTTTCGCCGCCTTCTATGACCACGGCCTGGTCAATCGGGGTGAGAGCGACTTCGGCCTGTCCGAAGCGAATTCCAGCTACGGCGTCGGCATGCGTATCCTGCTCGGAGGCGCCGTGATGCGCCTCGATTTCGGCTTCCCGCTCCAGATGACTCAGGTCCCGGTTGGACAGCCCAACGCCGGCGCCAACGTCAACGAAGACGGGATGAAGTTCAACTTCAGCTTCGGCACGGTCTTTTGATTGCCAAGGCTCGGCCTAACCGCTTCTTCAATCCTACCCTCATGAAGTCCTTCTTCGCTCTCCTCCTCGCCTCCGCTTCCGTCTTCGCCGCGGCCCCTAATGTCGGCCTCATCGACGAGCAGGAGATCTTCAAGACCTACGCCAAGTCCGCCGACCTGCAGGCCGAGATCCGCAAGTCCGAGGAATCCGCCCAGGCTTCCGTCGGCGAGCGCGTCAAGGTCGTCGAACAGCTCCAGTCCGAGCTGGTCGCCGCCCAGAAGCGCGGTCAGGACCCGATGCTCAGCGAGAACGGCAAGAAGGCCGTCGAGGCCGAGCTCCAGCAGAAGAACGGCGTATTCCAGCAGCGTCGCGCCGAGCTCCAGAACTTCGTCAACGAAGCCCGCGGCGCCATCCAGCAGCGCGTGGGTGAGATGAACAAGCAGATCCTCGCCGACGCCCGCACGCAGGCCGAGAAGGTCGCCAAGGCCAAGGGTCTCCAGCTCGTCCTCGGCAAGAGCCAGGCTTTCTTCGCCGACGCTTCCCTGGACATCACCCAGGACGTCCTCAAGGAACTCAACGCCGCCTATAAGGCCGCCGCCCCCGCCGCCGCTCCGGCTGCCCCTGCTGCTCCCGCCGCGCCTGCCCCCGCCGCCGGCGACAAGCCGGCCGCCAAGTAAGACTCTGCCGCGCCCCTGCCAGTCAGGGGCGCTTCATTTAGGACCATGACGACATCCTTCACCATCGCCGAACTCGCCGCCCTCACCGGCGCCGAAGCCGTCGAGGGCGCCATTGCCGGCCCGATCACCGGTGTCGCCGCCTTGGCCGAAGCGACTGCCGCCGATCTGTCTTTCCTCGGTAACGCCAAGTACGCCGACGCTGTGGCCGCCTCGCGCGCCGGTGCGATCCTCGTACCGGTCGCTTTCGCGGGCAAGCCGGCCGCCGGCCAGGCTTTCCTCCGCGTCGCCAATCCCTCCTACGCGCTCGCGCTCTTCTGCGGCGTGCTCGAGGCGCGCCTCTGGCCGCGCCCTCCGGCCGGCATCCATGCCACCGCCGTCGTCGCGGCTTCGGCCAAGATCGATCCCTCCGCCCACGTCGGCCCGCTCTGCGTCATCGGAGAAGGCGCGGTCGTCGCCGCTGGCGCGGTCCTCGAAGCCCGCTGCCACGTCGGCCCCCGCGCGTCGGTCGGTGCTGATTCCTGGCTCAAGCCCGGCGTTGTCGTCGGCGACTATTGCGTCCTCGGCGCCCGCTGCCGCATTCAGTCCGGCGCCGTCATCGGTTCCGACGGCTTCGGCTACGAGCCCGTCAACGGCGAGATCCGCCGCATCCCGCAGATCGGCAACGTCGTCCTCGAAGACGACGTCGAGGTCGGCGCCAACTCGACCCTCGACCGCGCCCGCTTCAGCCAGACGGTGGTCGGGCGGGGCACCAAGATCGATAATCTCGTCCAGATCGCCCACAACGTGCGCATCGGCCGCCAGTGCCTCATCACCGCGCAGGTCGGCATCGCCGGCAGCACGACCCTCGGCGACCATTGCGTCCTGGGCGGCCAGTCCGGCGTGGCCGGCCACCTCACCCTCGGCGACCGCGTCAAACTCGGCGCCCAGACAGGCCTCTTCGAGGACGTGCCCGCCGACGGCTTCATGAACGGCACGCCCGCCGTGCCCTTCGGCCTGGAGCGTCGCTTGGTCGTCCTTTCGCGTCGCCTGCCCGATTTGTTCAAAAAGGTTGATTCGCTGACCGCCTCCTTGGACTCTGCTAAACGCTAACCGACATGAGCCTCCCTGAGATGAAGATTTTCACCGGCAACGCCAACCCGGCGCTGGCCAAGGAAATCTGCGAGCATCTGGGCGTGCCGCTCGGTACCGCCACCGTCAACCGTTTCCCCGACGGCGAGACGTTCGTGCAGATCAACGAGAACATCCGCGGCTGCGACGTCTACGTGGTCCAGCCGACCTGCGCGCCGGCCAACGACCGCATCATGGAGTTGCTGATCATGATCGACGCGCTCCGCCGTGCTTCCGCCGCGCGCATCACGGCCGTGATCCCTTTCTTCGGCTACGCCCGACAGGATCGTAAGGATAAGCCCCGCGTGCCCATCACCGCCAAGCTCGTCGCCAACCTGCTCACCGCCGCCGGCGCCAACCGCGTCCTGACGGTCGACCTGCACGCCCAGCAGATCCAGGGCTTCTTCGACATCCCGGTCGACCATCTCTACGCCTCGCCGGTCTTCTATAAGCACATCAAGGACAAGCCTTGGCTCAAGGACGCCACGGTCTTCTCGCCCGACGTGGGCGGCCTGAAGTACGCCTCGGCCGTGGCCGACATGCTCAACCTGCCGTACGGTTTCGTGGCCAAGCGCCGCACGAGCGCGACCACCGTCCAGGCCACGAGCCTCGTCGGCGAAGTCGAAGGCCGCGATATCATCCTGGTCGACGACATGACGGAGACCGCGGGCACGCTCGTGGCCGCCGCCGAACTCCTCAAGAAGAACGGCGCCCGCTCAGTGCGCGCCGTGGTCTCCCACTGCATGATCCAGGACATCGCCTACGAGCGCCTGCGTCGCGGCGTCATCGACGAGGTCATCACGACCAACTCCGTGCCGGCCGAATGGCCGAAGGACCTGCCGATCACGGTGCTCTCGATCGCGCCGCTGCTTTCCGATGCGATCCGTCGCATCCACGGCAACAACAGCGTGACCGACCTCTTCCCGATCAAGGGCCACTGAGCTCCGCGTCAGGACGCAAAAAAGGCCGCCTCATCCGAGGCGGCCTTTCTGTTGGCGGG
>RDYO01000080.1 GCA_004293385.1 Verrucomicrobiota bacterium | reverse complement strand
GAGCTCCGCGGCGCGCGTGCGATTGCCCGCCGCGGCGGCGAGCGCCTGCTTGAGCAGCTGCTTCTCGGTCAAGGTA
The DNA here is from genome assembly GCA_004293385.1 of Verrucomicrobiota bacterium. Taxonomy (GTDB): domain Bacteria; phylum Verrucomicrobiota; class Verrucomicrobiia; order Opitutales; family UBA953; genus UBA953. The sequence continues at coordinate 12,800 of RDYO01000080.1, read as the reverse complement.
CGGTCGAGGTTGCCCGAAGCGCCCAAGGCCGGCGCGGCCACGCCGGCGGAGATGGCGGGAGCGCTGAAGCGCGGGTCGAGGTCGGCGGGGCCGACCGTCTTGCCAGCGCGGAGCACCGCGAGGTTTTCGCACGCGTTACGCAGTTCGCGGATATTACCCGGCCACGGATAGCGGACGAATACCGCCAGCGCCTCGGGTGAGAGTCTCGGCGCCGTGGCGCCGTTCTCTTTGGCGAAACGCTCAAGGTAGTGCGCGAGCAGGAGCGGGATATCATCGGTACGCTCGCGCAGCGGCGGAAGGCGCAGCGGGACCACCGAGAGGCGGTAGTAGAGGTCTTCGCGGAACTTGCCTTCCTTCACCATCTGCTGGAGGTCACGGTTCGTGGCGCAGACCAGACGCAGGTCCAGGGCGATCGGGCGGTGCGAGCCGAGGCGCTCGACCGCGCGGGTCTCAAGGAAGCGCAGCAGCTTCACCTGGGTCGTGGCGTCGATCTCCCCGATTTCGTCGAGGAAGAGCGTGCCGCCGTCAGCCGATTCGAAGCGGCCGACACGTCGTTCGTTGGCGCCGGTGAAGGCGCCTTTCTCGTGGCCGAAAAGTTCCGATTCCAGGAGGTTGGCCGGGATCGCGGCGCAATGCACGGCCATGAACGGCCCCTTCGCGCGCTGGCTCGCCTGATGGATCATCTGGGCGAAGAGTTCTTTGCCCGTGCCGGTCTCGCCGAGGAGGAGGACGGTCGCATTGGAAGATGCGACCGAGCGAACCTGTTCGATCGAGTGCTGGAGGGAGGCGGAGGATCCGACGACTTCCCCGAGGGAGAACTTACGGTCGAGGCGGGCCTTGAGCGTCACGACCTCCTTCTCGGTCGTCCGCGCCTTCAGGCCGCGCTCGAGCACGAGCTCCACCTGACGCAGGTCGACCGGCTTCTGGAAGAACCAATAGGCGCCGCGGCTCATCGCCGTGACCGCGGTCTCCACGTCGCCGTAAGCCGTCATCATGATGCAGACCGGCTGGTGCGGGAGCTTCAACGCGCGGTCGATCACCGCCATGCCGTCTTCGCCCGCCATACGGAGGTCGGTGAGCACGGCGTCGGGCGGCACATCCTGCATGAGGCGCGCCGCTTCCGCGGCGTCTTTGGCGACGAAAGTCTCGTAGCGGTCTTCGAGCGCCGCGCGAAGGCCTTCGCGGATGTTCTTCTCGTCGTCGACGATGAGTACCGTGGGCTTCATGGTTCAGGCTTCCGGGGAGGCTTGATGGTTGGCGGCGCCCCAGGCGCGCGCCGCCTTCTCCGCCAGGGCCGCGCGGGCGCGGTCTACTTCGGCGAGACGGGCCTTGAGGTTGGCGTTGGAGACGGCCGCGAGGTCGTCGAGGTCGCAGAGATAGGCGCCTTCGAGCGAACGGGCGGCGACGTCGAAATTGCGCGGCACGCCGAGGTCGACGAGGAGCAGCGGGCGGCCTTGACGGCGGGCGACGGACTCGCGGAGGGCGACGGCGTCGAGGAGGGCGCGTTCGACCGTGGCGCAGCCGACGATCACGTCGTGCGCATGCGCCTGCCGGAGCGCGTCGGCGAGCGTGAGCGAGGAACCCGCAAACTCTTCGGCGAGCACGCGGGCGTTATCAAAAGTACGGGAGGCGACCGAGACCTGCGCGGCGCCGCGCGAGACGAGGGCCTGCACGACCTGCCGGCCGACGTCGCCGGTACCGAGCACCAGCACGCGGGCCTCGTCGAGCGAACCGAACACACGCTGGGCGAGTTCGACGGCGACGTTGCCGAGGCTGACCTGGCCTTGCGAGATGCCGGTATGCGTGCGCGCCCAGGCTCCGGCCTGGAAGGCGCGCTGGAAGACACGGTTCAGCACCGGGCCCGTCATGCCACGGGCGAGCGCGTCGGCGTAAGCGTCCTTCACCTGACCGGCGATCTCGACCTCGCCCACCATCTGGGATTCGAGTCCGGAGACGACGGCGAAGAGATGCTCGACGGCCTCGAGGCCGGGCACGGGACGGAGATGCTGGTCGAGGACCGCGGGCGCGGCGCCCGTCGCCTTGATGAGCGCGCTGCGCACATGGAGCGCGGCGGCTTCGTCGCCGACGCCGTAGGCTTCGAGCCGATTGCAGGTGGCGAGCAGCACCGCTTCGGCGAGACCCGCCTCGCGCGCGGCGGCATAGAAAGCCTCGGCGCCGCCGGCGGGCACGGTGAAGGCCGCGCGCTCATCGAGGCCAGCGGTACGATGGGTGGCGCTGAGCGCCACGAGATTGCGGACGCGGTCGCTCATCGGGCGGAAGGGAGCGAGAGATAGAGCGCGATGAGCGCGGGGACGAAGACGACCAAGGAGGCGCGGGCGTAGGCCGAACCAGCGAGGCGATGACGGCGACGCTGGACGGTGACGAAGAGGCAGGCGACCCAGGTGAGCAACGCGGCGCCGAGCTTAGGCAAGGCGACGAGCGCGAGGTCGCGCTGCGCCCAGTCGGTCGCGCCGATCACCAGCGAAAGGCCGAGCAGCCAGACGGCGGCGCCCATGAGCTGGCCGCCGATGCGATCGAGCGGCACCAACGCCGGCAGCAAAGCGTAGATCCCGCCGAACTCACGACGGGCCAGCGCGCGGTCTTGCAGGAGATAGGCGGCGGAGTTCAACGCCTGCGCTCCGAGCACGCAGTAGGCGAGGACGGCCGCGCCGACATGGATGACGATCAGCGGCTTGTCCGAGTGATCGGTCGGCTGGCCGACGACACCCAGAAAGGCGGCCGCGACGAGACAACCCGTCGTCGCGCCGGCGATCACCCAGGTCGGCAGACGATGCGTGAAGGTCAGGTCCAGGAAGAGGGCCAGGCCCGAGAGACCCCAGGCGATGGCAAGCAGGAGCTCCGCCGCGCTGCTGATCGGCAAGGCGTGGGTCCGCAGGCCTTGGTAAGCCAGCATCGTGGTGAGCATGATCCAACCTCCGCGGAGCAACCAGAGGCCGGCCGTCGGCCAGCGTCCGGAAGCGTCTTTAGCCGCCAGCCCATCCAAGAGAGCCGCGGCCAGAAAGACGGCGGCACAACCCAGCAGGCATTCCCGGGTGAGGGGATGCTCAGCGAGCGCTGCGGCCAAGGGGAACATACCATAGGAATAAATAGCGGTGTGACATTTTGGCAAACCTCCAAAACAACCTGTTTTCTTGCGAAAGCAGGGGAGGGGGGTAATTTCTGGCTTACCTATGGCCCACGACCTCTACGACCTCACCCAGCACCCCCCTCGCAGCCCCCGGGTTCGCCTCGGCGGCCTGGTCATCCTCCCGCGCATGATCGACAAGGCACGGGCGACGAAAGCCGGTAAAAATGGCGAATATACGTACGGATGCTCGCTGGACCGCAATGTCCTGGACTTCCTCGGAATCGAGGCGGATGCCCTTAAGACGCAGATTGACAATGGTTTAGGTGACGGCGAGATCCTCGCCTGGATGATGGCTAATGCCAAGAAGCCCCGTCAGGCCTATGAAATCGCGGCCTTCAGCGCCTTCCACGAGCAGCGTGCGCCCAGCGCCCCGGGGGGCCGAGCCAAGGTGAGCGAATACCAGTCCTCGACCCCGGCTGGCGCCAAGCGCGAGGACATCGTCACCTGGTTCGACGTCCTCGATCTGGACGACCACCAGAGCTTCGGCGGCAAGGTCTGAGCCGTGGCCAAGGTCGGTCGGCCCCGTCGGGTGCTCCTGGTCTGCATGGGCAACATCTGCCGCTCACCGACGGCGGAAGAGGTCCTGCGCGTGAAGGCCCGGCAAGCCGGCCTGAACATCGAATTCGATTCCGCCGGGACCGAGAACTATCACATCGGCGACGCGCCGGATCCACGCTCCGTGCGACACGCGCGGGACCGAGGGTATGACCTGTCGGCGCTACGCGCCCGCCAGGTGCACGCTTCCGATTTCCACGCATTCGATCTGATCCTCGCCGCCGACGAACTCAACCTGCGCGAACTCCGTCGGCGTTGTCCGCCCGAACAACATCATCGGCTGGCGCTCTTCCTCGGCGACGTCGCGTTGCCCGATCCCTATTACGGCGAAAGCGACGATTTCGAAAAAGTGCTGGATTTGGTGGAAAAACAGACCTTACGGCACGTCTCGACCTGGGCGCGGACAACTGAATGATTGCGGTGCAGACGCCCGCCTCGTTTGCTCGACCACACCGATGTACCAAGTGAATTTCAGCGACCAGGCGATGCGCGAGCTCGCGAAGCTGCCGACCTTGGAGCAGATGGATGTCGTCGAAGCGTTCACTTCGCTCACCGCCGAAGAGCTCCTGCGCGGCAGCTCCGAACTCGGCACCGTCCGCCGCGGCGGCCACACTTATCACCGGCTCCGCGTCGGTGAGTTCCGCATCTATTTCGAAGCCAGCGAAGGCTCGCTGCTCGCCCATTACGTGCTCCATAAGCACACCTACGCCGACTTCGCGTTCCGATCGCACCTGCCCTTCCCGGAAGACGAGGCGCGGATCGAACAAGAAGGCGGTTTCTGGAAATACCTCGACGAACCCCCGAAGTCCTGACCGTGACCACCCCTCCCGAAAAACGCCCGTATGCCTCGCCTGAGGAGGCGGCGCGGATCTACCTGCTGCCGAACCTGTTCACGGCCGGCAACATGCTCTGCGGCTTCCTGGCCATCAAGAACTGCATCGAAGCGCGCTTCACCTCGCTGACCCCGGACGGGCGAGCAGATCACTATCGTATGGCGGTCTGGTTCATCCTTTTCGCCTGTGTCTGCGATCTCTTCGACGGTCGGGTAGCCCGCGCCACCAAGCGTGAATCCCTCTTCGGAGCCGAGTTCGATTCCATCGCGGATACGGTCTCTTTCGGGGTCGCGCCGGCCTTGATGGCCTGCTTCCTGGTCATCAAGCCTGAGGTCACGGCCAACGTCCAGCTGGTCACCTGGCTCCTCGCCTTCATCTACCTACTCTGCGCTGGCGTTCGCCTGGCCCGCTTCAACGTCCTCACCAACCCCTTGGTACCTGGTAACGAAAAACGCGCCGCCGGGGGCGATTTCGTCGGCCTGCCTTCGCCCGCCGCCGCCGGCATGATCGCCTCCCTTGTCCTGGTGCTTTCCGACATGATGGTCTCTCCGGGACAGAAAGACCCCTTCGAGCAAGCCGTGCAGCACTGGCCGTGGGTCCTCCTGCCGGTCATGCTGATCATCTCCTTCCTGATGGTCAGCAACGTGCGCTTCCCGAGCTTCAAGAAGCTCGACTGGACTGCCCGCGCCAAGACCCGGGGGTTCATCCTGATCATCATCCTGGGAGCGGTCATCTTCCGTTACCCTCAGTACTCCTTCCCGGCGGTCTTCCTCGGATACGTGGTCTACAGTCTTTTCCGTCACGCCTTCTTACTGAAGAAGAGTGAAATGGACCCGGCTCCCGACGACGATGATGAGCCGGTGTCCAAGGTGTGAACAGGCGGTGCACAACCCGTGCCTGTGACCCTCTGTGAACAAGCCGAGGGTTATTCACCCCTCAGGCACAGAAGCGTCCGAGACGGATGCTCCCTCTCACCAGCGTGTTGCGGAACTATGTACGGTTTTCCGACCCCTGCTGATGCTACGGGTATTTATAAATGAAGAGAGAATAGATACAGAGACGGCCGGGATGTGGGCAATGAGGGGTTGCCTCAGCCCCCGCCTCTGCTCAATTCTGACGTCATCATGAAGTTCAAGGTTAACCGGAATCACTTTTTCAACGGCCTCTCGAGCGTGACTAACGTCGTCGGCAGCCGTGCGACGATGCCGATCCTCCAGAACGTGCTCATCGAAGCCGAAGGCGACACGGTGACGCTCACCACCACCAACCTCGATCTCGGCATCTGCTGCCGCATCAAGGCCGCCGTATCTTCGCCTGGTCGCATCACCCTCCCGGTCAAGAAACTCGTCCCGATCGTCCGCGCGCTCTCGAGCAGCGACACCATCGTGGAACTCACCGGCAAGGACCGCGTGAAGATCACCTCCGGCAGCTCCGTCTTCCAGGTCGCCGGCCTCCCGGCTGACCAGTTCCCGCCGATCTCCAATTTCGCCGGACAGCCGACCATCTCGATCAACCAGGATGACCTCGGCGACATGCTCCGCAAGGTCAGCTACGCCCAGTCCTCCGACGAGAACCGCTACATCCTCAACGGGGTGTTCTTCGAATTCGCCGAAGGCAAGCTGACGGTCGTCGCGACCGACGGCCGCCGCCTCGCCAAGTGCGAGCGTAAGCTCGCCGGCACCGACAAGGCCCTGGCCCTCATCCTGCCTGCCCGCACCATCATCGAACTGATGCGCCTCCTGAAGTCCGGCGGCGAAGCCCACGTCTCGCACAACGAGCGCCAGGTCGGTTTCACCATCGACATCCCGAAGAACGAAGAAGGCCTCGTGGACCGCATCCAGCTGGTCTCCAAGGTCGTCGAAGGCAACTACCCGAACTACCGCCAGGTCATCCCGAAGGACGCCGGCTCCAAGGTCCGCCTCGAACGCGAGAAGCTCCTCGAGAGCGTCAACCGCGCCGCGCTGATGACCGACGACCGCAACAACACCATCCGGATGAGCGTCACGAAGAAGACGCAGAATCTCGAGATCTCCGCGAAGTCCGACAGCGGCGACGCGCACGAGCCGATCGCCGTGAAGTACGAAGGTCCGGACGTGAACATCGCGTTCAACCCTCAGTACATCATCGACCCGCTCAAGGCCCTCACCGAGGACGAAGTCGATTTCGAGTTCAAGGACGAGATGTCCCCGGGCGTGATCCGCGGACTCAAGGACGACTTCCTCTGCGTCGTGATGCCGCAGCGGATCTCGTAAGCAAGCCGCTCAGAGACCAGGCTCGGCGCAATCCGGGAGCGACTTGATGCGCTCCAGGATGCGTCGTGACGCCTCGATCGAACGGTCGCGATGTTCCGCGCCCGGGTCGTATTCCGACGGCTGCATCGCCTTGCCGAAGCGGACGCGGATGCGCGCCGAACCGACCGGGAAATTCGCGCCGCGCGGCAGGACGTCGCGCGCCCCGCGGATATGGATGGGGACGACCGGCACGCCGGACTTACAGGCGAGGAGACCGGCCCCCGCCTTGGGCGAGGCGATCACGCCGTCCTGGCTGCGCGTGCCTTCCGGGAAGATGAGCAGACCTTCGCCGGCTCCCAGGGCGGCCAAGGCCGCGCGGATCGCGCCGATGTCCGCTTCGCCGCGGTCGACGGGAATGGAATGGCAGGCGCGGATCACGAACCCGAAGACGGGGTTGTCGAAGAGGGAACGGCGGGCGATGAAGGAGATCTCGCGCGGCAGGCACGACCCCAGCAAGGGTGGGTCCAGCATGCTCTGGTGATTCGAAGCGAAGAGGCAGGCGCCGGACGGCACGTTCTCCCAGCCTTCGACTTCCAACGTGGCGAAGACCTCGATGAACGAACGCGCGCCGTGGTAGACGGCCTTGTAGATCAGGTTCTTCGAATCGAGGATCATCGGGGCAGGGCGGCCACCTTGATCAGTTCGCCGATCTGGGCCACGACGGCCTCGAGCGGCAGGTGCGTGTTATCGACACGGCAGGCCCCGTTCGGGCAGACCATCGGGGCGGTCTTACGCGTGGCGTCGAGATGGTCGCGCTGGGTCACCTGATCGGCCTGGCCTTCGGCGGCCCGGCGTTGCGCGCGGGCGTCGGCGTCGGCTTCGAGGAAGATGCGCACTTCGGCGTCCGGCAGGACGACGGAGCCGATGTCGCGACCTTCCATCACCACGCCGGCGAAACCTTGCTCGCTCGCGAGCTTCACCTGCGAGCGCTGGTATTCGAGGAGGAAGGTCCGGACGGAGGGCAGGGCGGCGATCTTCGAGACCGCCGCGTTGACCTCGGGCGTCCGCAGGTCGGCGTCGTCCGGGAGAGCCCCGTCGAGGGTGAGCGCCGAGCTACGCGCTCCCTGGCGGGCGACGATGCGCGAACCGATGCGCAGTTTGGCGAGCGAGGCCTGCACGGAGGCGGGATCATCGGCGGAAGCACCGGCGATGAGCAGCGCCCGGGTGAGGCTGCGGTAATGCGCGCCGGTGTCGACGTGCAGCAGGCCGTGCGACTGGGCGAGCCGGCGGCTGGTGCTGGACTTGCCCGAAGCGGCGCCACCATCCACGGAGACACGCACGAAGTTCGTGCGGAGGGCCTCAAGGGCGCGGAAGAAATGCGGGAAGGTCTTGCCGGTGCAGGCGGGATCCTGGATCGCGATCCAAGGACGGCCGTCACCGAAGAGGTCGAAACTGCCGAGGACGCCGAAGCTCATCGCCATGCGATGGTCTTCGTAGGTGTGGATCTCGACGGGGCCGGCGGCGGCCGCCTGACGCAAGGCGGCCTTGTTCGGGAAGATGGTCAGCGAGGAAAGCGACTCATCCGCGCGGAGCTGCGCGGCGGAAGGTTCGACCTTCAGGCCGAGGCGCTCCAGTTCGGTCGCCATCGCGAGCACGCGGTCGGTCTCCTGCTTGCGGGTGTGGGCGATGCCGCGGATCTTCACCGGGCCGTCGGCCAAAGCGGCGACGGTCGCCAACGTGAGGAACGTATCCGAGAAAGCGTTGAAGTCGAAGTCGCCGCCCCGGATGCCGGACCAGGAGTCGGAGACCAACGTGCCATCGGCCGGACGCAGTTTGGCGCCGCAGGCTGCGGCGACCTTGGCGAAAGCGGTGTCACCTTGGAGCCCGCCGTCGGCGTAGCCTTCGATCCGGACGGACGCGCGCGCGCCGGTGACGGCGGGCAGGGCGATGAAGTAGCTGGCGGCGGTGGCGTCAGGCTCGATCGCGTAGGCAGGCTGCGCGACGTAGGAGCCGGGAGCGGGACAGCTCCAGCTGCCGTCGGCGAGACGGGTCAGGGGCCGGCCGAACTGACCGCACATGCGCGCCGTCATCTCGACGAACGGCTCGGAGACCGTGGAGCCCTTCATGCTCACCGACGCTCCGGCCGAAAGCGGGAGGACCATGAGCAGGGCGGACAGGAGCTGGGAAGAAGCCGAGGCGTCGACCTCCAGGCGGCCGAGCTTGCCCGTCGTGTGGAGCGTGAACGGGAAACCGTTCGCGTCTGCACCGTCCGGAGCGACCGCCCGGCAGCCGCCGGCGCGGAGGGCGTCGAGGAGGCCGCGCATCGGGCGGGCCCGCATGGCTTCGTCGCCGTCGAGTTCATATTCGCCGCCCGGAGCGAGCGCGAGGAAGGCGGTGAGGAAACGCGCCGCGGTGCCGGCGTTGCCGACGTGCAGCTTGGCGCGGTCGCGCGGGATGCGGCCGCCGAGGCCCGTGATGCGCACCGTGCCCGCGGCTTCATCGTCGGTCACCTCGAAGCCCAACGCGCGCAGGGCGGCGATGAGGATGCGGGTGTCGCGGCTGAAGAGCGCGCCGGTGAACAGCGTGACGCCGTCGGCGAGCGCGGCCAGGATCAGGGCGCGGTTGGTGATGCTCTTCGAGCCCGGGACCTGGGCGACGCCACGGGCAGGGGTTTGGAAAGGGCGGATGACGAGGGTCGGGCTCATTCGGACCGGTCGAGGTTCTGGCGGGCGATGCGGGCTTCGGCGAGGAGACGGCGCAACGTGACGGCGTCGTCCGCTTCCACGGCCGCGCGGAGTTCGGCGACGCGCCGTTCGAGGTCACGGAGGCCGCCGGCGGTGTGCCGGGCATTGGCGAGCATGATGCCCACCCAGAGATTCTCTTCGCCGGCGGCGATGCGGGTCGTGTCGCGCAGGCCGGCGCCGACCGCGAAGCGGCGGAAACCGGGCTGGTCCATCACGGCGAGCATGAGCGCCGAAGCGGCGGCGTGCGGCACATGGCTGATCGCGGCGACGATCTCGTCGTGCTTGGCGGCGTCGGTCTCATGGAGGACCGAACCGAGTTCCTGCCAGAAGCGACGGACGGCGGCCAGGGCCTGCGGGTCTTCGGTTCCGGTCGGCGTCAGGAAGCAGACGCGGCCTTCGAAGAGCTGGGCGGAAGCGTGTGAGGCGCCGGCCTTCTCGCCTCCGGCCATAGGGTGCGCGCCCACGAAGGGATTCGCGGCGGGAAGTCGGCGGGCGGCGAGCAGGATGGCCCCTTTCACGCTCCCGGCGTCGGTGACCACGGCACCCGGCGCGAGGCCGGGCGCGATGGCGAGGAAGGTCTCTTCCGCGGTGTCGACGGGCGTCGTCACGATGACGAGGTCCGCTCCGCGGACGGAGTCGGCCGCGCTCTCGAAGACTTCCGCCACGCCGAACCCACGCAAGGTCTCCCGCGATCCCGCCGAGCGCGACCAGCACGCCAGCGAACCGGCCAGGCCCTTCCGCGCCGCCGCGAGGAGGATGGAGCCGCCGATGAGGCCGGCGCCGACGACGGCGATGCGCTTGAATTGAGCCATTTCCAATATTGAAGGTATGACTTTGATGAACCAGAGTGACGAACTATTAAAGCAAACAAACCGCCGGCGACGAAGTTGTCGGTCCGCTCATGAGCAACGGCCCTCGACCACCCAGCCCCGACTTCGTGCCCGCCGCGGATCCCCGGGCGCGCCGCGGGCGTTTTTCCTTCGAAGCTGTCTGGGCCCGGCTGCGTCTGCCCTTGCTGTTGCTGGTGATCGCGTCCCTGGCCATCGCCTCCCTCCTGCTCTACACGGCGGAGCGTCGGACGACCCGTCAGTCCGAGCTCACGGTGTCCGCCGCGGACGCCGAGGCCCTTCGTCAGCGTTCGCTCGCGGCGGAAGCGGCTTTCGAGAAAGTCCGCCAAGAGCGCTTCGAACTCACGGAGGACGACGTCCGTCTGCTGGAACAGGCCTTGCAGGCCCAGGAAGAGTATCTTTCCGCCCTCCGCTCCGTCGGGACCGAAGATCCGCGGCTCGTTTCCCTCCGCCGCCGGTTGCACCTCCTCCGGGGAGAGCGGCTGCGTCAGGAGTCGGCCACCCTCGAGTCCGCCGCGCTCGCCCTGGCCAAGTCCGACGAAGCCGGAGCCGCTGAGAAGCTCCGTCGGGCGGTCGCCTGCGAACAGGAGATCGCCGACCGTTGGCAGTTCTCCGGCCTGGCTGATTCCGGTCGCCGCGCGTTGCTCGACACCCGCCTCCGTCGCCTTGAATCCTCGGCGCTCTGGCAGAAGGGACGCACGCTGGAAGCCGAGGCGGAGAAGTCCTTCGCCGCCGGCCGTTTCGCCGAGGCCGCGGAACGTTTCACGTCAGCCCTCGACGCGGAGAACGAATTCCTCGCGCGCTATCGCGACGTGCGTGACACCGCTTTTGGACGCGCCGAGCACCTCGCCATCCGCCGCGAGACCGCGGTGTCCGGGCTCATCTGGGAAGAAGTCAGCCGGCATCAGGCCGCCGCCCAGGCCGCCGAAGCGAAAGCCGATTGGCCTGGCGCCGCCGCTCGCTGGCAGGACGCCGTCGATGCGTTCGCGCGCCTGCTCACGGCTCACCCGCGCAGCCAGTTCGCCGACCGGGCCAAGGAAGCCGCGATGGCGACGCGTCTGAACTTCGCCCGTTTCCATGACGACATCACGCGCGCGCGCGGCGCGGCCGGCCGACTTCGCCAGGCCTTGCGGGCCCGGCAGGTCGACGACGCCCTCCGGCTGGCCGATGCGGTCCTCGCGGACGCCCGTCGTCTCGCCGAGGCGGGCACCGGAGTCTTTCGTCCGGAGGATGAAGAGCGCCAGGAACTGGAATTCATCGCCTCCCATGCCGCGACGATCCGGGGTTACCTGCCGGAAGCGGATCGGCAGCTGCTCCCTGTCCCCGGGCAGTCCGTCCGGATGTACCGCACCGAGATCCCGCAGGGTCTCTACGCCTCATTGATGGACGCCAATCCGAGCGCCTTGCGCCGCGAAGCCAATCCTGTGGAGTCGGTCGCCTACGCCGACGCCGAACTTTTCGCCCGTCGCTTGGGTTGGATCCTCGGCTCCCGCGCCCGGCTCCCTTCCGTCGGCGAGCATGCGGCGGCGGCCGGCGATCTGACCAAGCCGGCTTCGGCCGAGATCGCCTGGACCGCGGCGAACACCGGAGGCGTCGACGCCCGGCCGGTGGGCTCGGCCAAGGCGGATGCGCAGGGCTTCCATGACTTGGTCGGGAACGTGGAAGAGTGGGTGACCGCCAAAGAAGGAGACACCCGGGCCCCCGTCGTGGGGGGCAGCGTGGCCTCCGCGCCTGTCGCTGGGCTGGCGGTCCGCCAGGTCCATAAGCGCGAGAAAAGCCGGACCCTCGGATTCCGCATCGTCATTGAATAATCGGCTGCGGGGCCTAATCATCGCCGGACCCCATGGCTAACCCCGCACCCCGCCTCAAGCGCGCCGCGTTCTTCTTCGCGGCTTACGGGATGCTGGCCGCGCTCTCGCTCTGGTTCGCCTATGAACTCCGCTTCGTCGGCGCCGACGAACCGACGACCGCGGAGCACCTGGCCTTCGAAGCCTATCTCTATGAGCAGCGTCCGATCGCCCTGCTCTGGCTCGTGCCGCTGAAGGTCTGCCTGCTCGCGCTCTGGGGTCAGTTCCGCGGGGTGTTCTATTACTTCCGCCTGCCCGACGCCTTGCGCACGGCCCTCGCCCTCGCGACGGCGACCTTCGCGGCGCTCGCCTTGCCGAATCTCCTGGGCAGCGGCGCGCCGGGGGACGCGTTCAGCCTCCCGCGTGGCGTCACGCTGATCGACTTCAACCTCTCGTTGGTGCTGTTCATCGGCTTCCGTGTTTCCGTCCGCGCCCTCCGTGAGCGTTTCTCCGCCGGCACGGGTTCGCCGGCCGGCGTCGTCGAACGCATCGCCGTCGTCGGGGCCGGTCAGTCAGGCGCCCAGCTCGTGGCCGACCTGCTCGGCCGCCGCGGCCACGGTCTCGAACCGGTCTGCTTCCTCGACGACGACGTCG
>RDYO01000079.1 GCA_004293385.1 Verrucomicrobiota bacterium | reverse complement strand
AGGCCATGCGCGATGCCTGAACTCGTCCTCCAGGCCCGCGGTCTTTCGAAGAGCTTCGCCTCACCGGCCGGCCTGTTGCCGGTGCTGACCGACGTCTCGCTCGAGGTCTTCGCCGGCGAGTCGGTCTCCATCCGCGGTTCTTCCGGTTCGGGCAAGACGACCTTGCTCCAGCAGCTCGGGGGCCTCGACCAACCGGATGCCGGCGAGGTCCGCATCCTCGCCCCGGGCGCCGGACTCGTCGCCCCGCGTACTTCGCTCGGTCGCGGCGTGGGCTTCGTCTTCCAGAACTACCAGCTGATGCCCGAGCTCACCGCGCTCGAAAACGTCGCGCTCGCCGCGCGCATCGCCGGCACCCCGGAGCTTTCCGCGAAAGCGGCCGCCCGCGCGCTGCTCACGCAGGTCGGCCTCGGCGCGCGCCTCGAACACCTCCCGGCGAAGCTTTCCGGCGGCGAATGCCAGCGTGTCGCCATCGCCCGCGCCTTGGTGAACCGTCCTTCGGTCATCCTCGCCGACGAACCAACGGGCAATCTCGACGAACGCACGGGCGCCGAGATCATGGATCTCCTCCTCGGCGTCGTCGCCGACCGCGGCGCGGCCTTGGTCTTGGTCACGCACAGCCGCGAGTTCGCGGAACGCGTCGGCCGTCGTCTGGTGCTCTCCGGAGGCGTGCTTTCGCCCGCCTGATTTGACAATACGGCGGGGCGGTGGTTGTCTGACGTTCTCATGAACGCCGCCCTTACGCCCGCCCAGCTCCTCGCTTCCCTTGAATGGCGCTACGCCACCAAGGCCTTCGATACCCGCAAGCTGCCGGACGCCACCTGGGCCGCGCTCGAGGAGTCCCTCCGCCTGACGCCGTCTTCGTTCGGTCTCCAGCCCTGGAAGTTCATCGTCGTGAACGACCCGGCTCTCCGCGCCAAACTCCGCCCGGTTTCCTGGAACCAGTCGCAGGTCACCGACGCCTCGCACCTCGTCGTCTTCGCCCGTCGCACCGAGATGACCGAGGCCGACGTGAACGAGTTCTTCAACCAGATCGTCTCGGACCGTAAGATCGACGCGTCCGTCATCGAACCCTACCGCCAGATGATGCTCGGTGGCGTGGTGAAGGGTAAGGATGCCGCCGCCCAGAAGGATTGGGCCGCCCGCCAGCTCTACATCGCCCTCGGCCAGCTCATGGGCGCCGCCGCGGCCCTCGCGGTCGACACCTGCGCCCTCGAAGGCATCGACCCCGCCGCCTACACCGAGATCCTCGGCCTCAAGGGCACGGGCTACGAAGTCGTCGTCGCCTGCGCCGTCGGCTATCGCTCCACCGAGGACAAGTACGCCTCGCTGAAGAAGGTCCGCTTCCCGGCCGCGCGCGTCATCAGCCGCGTCTGATCAGCTGCGGGCCGACCAGCCCACGAACTCGTCGTCGTCCGCAAGGACCTGCGGGTCGCCGTATTCCGTCGAGAGCAGGCTGCGGTAGGCCTCGTCGGCGAATCGTCGGCAGTGCAGCAGCACCCGCGCCGAATGGCCGGGCGCGCGCACGAGGCGTCCGAGCGCCTGGTTGACCTTGCGCATGCCGGGACGGACATACGCCAGCGAGAAGGCGTCTTCCGCGCCGGCTTCGGCGAACATCTTGCGACGGGCTTCCTGCAGGGCGTTCACTTCGGGGAGCGCCGGGCCGATCACGACGGCGGAGCGGATGCGTCCGCCGAGCATGTCGACGCCTTCGCCGAGCGAGCCGCCGAGGATGAGGCAGAGGATGGTGTAGCGGTTGAGCGAGTCCTCGACGAACCGGGCGGTGCCGTCGGGACCGAGCCCGCGCGGCTGCAGGGCGACGTCGGCCTTGGGGTCGAGATTCTTGACTTCTTTCACCGCGGCTTCGGCGTACTTATACGAAGGGAAGAACGCCGCCACCGCGCCTTCCTGGGAAAGACGGAGCAGGGCGGCCGCGGTGCGGGCGATGTGCGTGTCGCGGGTCTTCAGGCGCGTGTCGACGCGTCCGTCGATCGCGACGGTGTAGGCGCCCTGCCGCCACGGCGCGAGGGCGTGGACGGTCACGAGATGATCCGAATCCAGGCCGCAGTCGGCGGCGAGCGAGCCGCGCGGTCCGGGCGTCGCGGTCATCAGCAAGGTATGGCCGAACGCGCGCAGGCGTTCGCCGGTGGCCTTGGCGGCGGAGAGGCAGTCGAGGCTCAGCAGGCCCGGCTTCGGCGACCAGAGCAGCCAGCCAAGGTCGGCGGCTTCTAGGCTGTCGGACCACGACGCGGCGTTCCAGACGGCCTGCTTGGCGGCGTCGGGCAGGTCGTCGGTGTTGAACGGGTGTTCGGCGGCGAGCACGGACATCCGCTCCGCGATGGCCATCGCTTCGATGCGGTCGTCGGGCGAGATCACGTCGGCCTTCGGCAGGCGATGCAGGAAGTCAGCCCACATCTGGGCGGTCTGGCACCAGGCCTCGGGCGCGCGGAAGCGGGTGAGCGTGAAGGCGAAGTCCGCCGCCGACTGTTCGTCGTCGCGCAGGGAAAGGCATTCCGCGGCGCGGTCGGGCAGGTTGTGGGCTTCGTCGACGACGAGCACGGTGTCGGGCATGTCCCAGCCCGGGACGGTTTCGAGGGCGGCGCGGTTGCGCGGCGAGAAGACGTAATTGTAGTCGCAGATCACCACGTCGGCATGCGCGAGCATCGCCTTGGTGATGTCCCACGGCGGCACGCCGGCGAGGCGGCCGATCTCGCGGACGCGCCGGAGGTCGGCAGCTTCTTCGAGCAGGTGCTGCGGGTCGATCTTCGCGTTGGCCCAGTTGCGGCGGATCTGCTCGGGGTCGTCGGTGATGCCTTCGACCTCGTGTTCGGCGCGGGGACGCAGGAGCACGGCGCGGAGCTCGTTGCTGCGGGCGAGTCGGCGGAGTTCGGTCAGCACCTGCGTCTGGCCCGTGCCTTTGCCCGTCAGGTAGAGCAGGCGACCGGCGCGGCCCCCGCGGAGGAGGCCGAGGCCGTGACGTAAGGCCGCGGAGGTCTTGCCGAAGCCGGTCGGGGCGACGAGCAGGCGGGTCGGCGAATCAAGTCCGGCCTGATCGAGATCGGCGCCGCACTGGAGCCATTCCGGACGCGGTTCTTTGAAGGGCAGGCGGTCGGGCAGGTTGAGGAGACGGGCGTGGCTCGCGCGGCGGTTCTCGGCGTGCGCGGCGAGCGTCTCCGCTTGCGCGAGCAGGTCGGCCTCGGCGGAGCGGGGCAGTGCGACGGGTTGACGCGTGCCGTCGGCGGGATCGATGAAGATCAGTTCGCCTTTCACCTCGCGCGTGCCGGAACCGAGGCGGGCGGCGTGGCAGTAGGCGGCGAGCTGCAGGAAGTGGTGCGCGAAGCGGCCGATGAGGAACTCCGGTTTGCGCGGCAGCTTGAGGCTGATCGTCTTGATCTCCCGGATGCTCACCTCGGTCTCCGTCTCCCTCCATTGGTCGGCGCGGCCGGTGATGGCGATCGTCCAGCCGAGGGCGCCGACTTCGCAGGCGATGGTGCGTTCGAACTGCCAGCCCTGGCCTTCGGCCTCGGCGACCTTACGCATCGTCTCGTGCCACTGGCGGCCTGCTTCGGCGCGCCAAGGGGCGCCGCCGGCGCCCGCGCCTGGTCCGGGGCGGAACGTCGCGAACTCCTGCGCGCTCAGCTCGACTCGCTTGGCCTTGAGGTCGATGCGCATCAGGGCAGGACGAAGTGCGCCTCGCCGGCGGACCAGCGTTCGAGGTCGGTGCTCAGCTTCGCGACGGTCTCCTCATCGGTCGTCTGCGCGTCGAGGGGCTGGGCGAGGATCGCGGCCGCGTGGGCTTGGCGCGTGCCGAGGCGCGTGAACCACTGCTCATGCACGCCCCAGCCGCCGTCCTTGAGGATGAGCCAGAGGCTCTTGAAGTAAGCGCAGTCGGCGCGCGGGCGTGCGGACATGGCGTCGAAGGTCTCGAGCGCGATGCGGTAGCAGACCTCGGCGGACTCGGGCGGCGGCGGATTCTTGCGCAACATGCCCGCGAGGCGGCAGGCACGTTCTAGCGTGCGGTGGTCGCGGGCGAGGCCGGCGCGACGCGTGAGCAGCCGGTAGTCGCGGGCGAAGCGCGTGCCGCCGTCCTTGGCGCGTTCGAGGCTGACTTCGCCTTCGTCGAAGAGGTCGGGCAGCGTCGTGCCCTTGCCGCGGTGGGTGCGGATCAGGCAGCGGACGAGGCCCTCGGAGGGCTCGAGCAGCGTGAGCAGGGAATGCGACTCCCCGGAGGGGTCGCGACCCAGCACCAGGCAGCGGAGGCTCGAGGCGGACATCCGGCCTATTCCTTGCTGGCCGGCTTGGGGACGACGGAGCCGAAGCTCATCAGCAGGCCGAGGGCTTCGCCGACCGTCAGCTTCGTCTCGCGGACTTCATCCGGGGAGACCTGCAGGATGACGCCGGTGGTGGGCGCGGGCGCGGCGGGGATGAAGACATTCACGACCGGCTTGCCGACGGCTTCGCTGAAGACGGTGGGCTGCTCGTGGGTGACGAAGGCGATGGACCACATTCCTTGGCGCGGGAACTCGACCATCACCACGCGACGGAAGGTGTCCTTATTGCGGCCGCTGAGGGCGTCGACCATCTGGCGGATCGTGCCGTACAGGGAGCCGAGGCCGGGGGTGCGCTCGAGGAGGGCGGCGAACCAGCGGTGCAGGATCTTGCCGAACAGGCGCTTCGAGAGGTAGCCGACGACGACGAGGATGCAGATCATCACCACGGCCGAGGACACCACCACGAGCTGACGGTACAGTCCGAGCGTGAAGTCCGGTACGGGCTGCTTGGCGTTCGTCCAGAGCCAAGCCAGACCGACCTCGAGGGCGGGCTGGATGAACTTGCCCATCAGGTCGAGCAGGACGGACACCACGTAGAGGGTCAGGCCGATCGGCAGGAGGAGGAAGAGGCCGGTCAGGAAGTTATGGCCCAGGCGGGAGGCGAAGGTGCTTTTTTCCGGCGTGTCACTCATTCCCCCTAGAAAACGCCCTCCGCCACCGGAGGCAAGGTCGGTCGGTGATTTCGGGGGTTGGAACCTCGGCCGCCGGCCATAGATTATCCTTATGAACACGCTCCTCCGGGTTGCCCTCGCCATCGTGGCCCTGTCCGTCAACCTCGGCGCCGTGGAAGAAGCCTACCCGCGCACCTCTCCGGGCGACCTCGAGCTCAAGACCTTGCCGGCGGCCCGCTGGATGCGCACGGAGTCGTCGAAGGATTATTTCGCTTCGGACAACGGGCTGTTCATGCGCCTCTTCCGTTACATCGACTCGAACAAGATCCCGATGACCGCGCCGGTCGAGGCGGGCATCAAGCCGGGCACGATGGTCTTCTACATGGACGACGCCTCGGCGAAGCGCGCCGACCTCGCGGAGACGCCGCAGGTGAAACTTTCATCGGTGCCTGAGCGTCGCGTGGCCGCCATCGGCATCCGCGGTTCGTACAGTCAGGAGAACTACGAGGAAGCCCTGACCGAACTGAAGGCCTGGCTCGCGAAGCGCACGGACGTGAAGGCCGCCGGCGAACCCTACGCGGTCTACTGGAACAGCCCGTTCGTGCCCTTCTTCCTCAAGCAGTCGGAAGTGCACATCCCCGTCGCTCCGACGAAGTGAATCAGGCCCAGGCGCGCTGGCGCCAGGCGAGCCCTTCGGCGACTTCGCGGGCGAGTTCCGGTCCGCGGAACACGAGGCCCGAATAGACCTGCACGAGGCACGCGCCTTCGTCCATGAAGCGACCGGCGTCCTTCGCGGACAGGATGCCGCCGCAGCCGACGATCGGGATGCGGCCGTCGGCTTCCTTCGCGAGGAAGCGCACGACCTGCAGGGAACGTTCGAGGAGCGGGGCGCCGCTGAGGCCGCCGCGGCCGGGCGAGCACGCTTCGGTGCCCGCGGGGCGGGAGATCGTGGTGTTCGTGGCGATGATGCCGGCGAAGCCGCATTCGCCGACGACGCTGACGATGTCGGCGAGCTGGTTCGGATTGAGGTCCGGGGCGATCTTGAGGAGCAGGGGCACCGGGCCGCCGGCGACGGAGCGGTTCTCCTGCGCGAGCGTCGATAGCAGCGTCACGAGCGGGGCGCGATCCTGGAGGGCGCGCAGGCCGGTGGTGTTCGGGCTGCTGATGTTGACGACGACGTAGTCGGCGAGCGGGGCGAGGAGCTTGAAGCAGGTGAGGTAATCCTCGTGGGCCTGTTCGTTGGCGGTGGCCTTGTTCTTGCCGATGTTGATGCCGAGCGGGCTGACGCGCTGGCCGCGGCCGGGCTGCTTGCTCAGGCGGTCGTACAGGGCTTGGGCGCCGTTGTTCGGAAAACCGTAGGCGTTCACCACGGCGTTGAGCTCGGGATAGCGGAACACGCGGGGCTTCTCGTTGCCGGGCTGGGCCTTAGGCGTGACGGTGCCGACTTCGACGTGACCGAAGCCGAGGGCGGCAGCGCCGCGCCAGCCGAGGCCGTCCTTGTCGAATCCGGCGGCGAGGCCGATATGGTTGGGGAACTTCAGGCCGAAGGCTTCGATCGGGCGACCACCCTTGGGGGTCAGCGAGCGCTCCATCAGGGCGCGGAGGGGGGCGATGGCGCCGAGGAGGCCCATGCCGCGCAGGCCGACCTGGTGGGCCGTCTCGGGGTCGAGCTTGTAGAGGGCCTTGGCGATCACCTTGTCGTACAGGAAAGACATGCCCCGGAGTTAAGGGAGGAAAGGCCGGAAGGAAAGCGGAGAAGCCCGCCATTTGGCGCCGCCGCCGACCCCTCTTGACTCCCGCCCAGACTTGGGCAAACCACCCAGCCATGGCTGTGACTACCTCAAAGCTCCTTTGGTGCACCATCCGTTTCAAGGAGAAGGAAGGCAACTGGTGGGTGAAGGAGAACTCCGATCCGAAGCATTACGAGCCGGACGGCCTCGGCATCCTCGATCCTTACCAGTTCCCGTGGATCCTCGACATGATGGACCCCCTCCGCGAGTACGGTCTCTCCAACGAGATCCTCGAGGCGGCTTTCGTGCCTTTCCAGACCCAGGAGATCGAGAAGGACCAGACGGTCCGCCTCGTCCGCGTGGCCGAGCACATCCTCGACTCCGAGGAGCCGCTCTTCGCCCTCCCCAACATCAAGGACGGCGACAAGGGCGCCTACGCCGACCTCCTCGAGCACATCATGCGCCTGCGCGTGAAGCTCATCAACGACACGATCAAGCTCGAGCAGAAGCTCACCGTCGAAGACGTGGATGAACAGCTCAGCGAGCTGCGCAACCAGGCCATGATCGAAGGCCGCGACATCCATCCTTTCGAAGAGATCACCGACATCCTCGAGTTCGTCCCGCAGGGCCACGAAGTCCCGGGCGACGACGACGATGACGACAAGCCGGCCCGCCCCCAGGCGGCCGCGGAAGACATCGCCGACCTCCCCGACGTCGAAGAAGTCGACAAGGACATGGAGAAGAACCTCCGCTGGGACGACGAGGAAGAGCCGACCGAAGAAGGCTCCGGCGAATCCGAAGGCGGCGAGTCCGAAGGCGGCGCCAAAGGCTCCGGCAAGTCCGGTCGCCGTCGCTGAGCCGCCGGCTTACTTGCCCGGCTTATCCGTGGCCTGCGGCTCGAAGAGCCACATGCGACGGGAAGCCATGTCCACCGCGATGGGGTGGGCGCGCAGGAAGTCGTCGCCGAGCAGGTTGTGCTCCTCGTCGCGGATGAATTCGACGCCCGTCAGCGGGGCGCCGCCGATGCGGAGCGACTTGATCTTGCAGACCTGCACGCGCGTGAGGGAAGTGCCGCGCACGGTGGCCACGGGCAGGAAGCCGCGGAACTCGGTCTCGCCGCGGAACTTCAGCGAGCTCATGTAGGACTTCGAGGCGCCGGAATCGACGATCATCGGCACCTTGACGCCTTCGACCTCGATGTTGACGCCGCAGTGGCCGCCGCGGCTGTAGATGGGCACTTCGTGGGCCGCGGAGGTGTCGGGGATCTTGCCGAGGATCATGACCTTGTTCCGGAGGTCCATGTAGAAGGGCCGGCCGAAGAGCAGGTCGGCGCCCATCAGTCCGTCGATGTCCATGCCGTCGAGCGGCATGATGGCCACGTGGAAGTCGCGCCAGGTGACCTCGCCCGCGCGGAGCGTCTCGACGAGTCCGTAGGTGGACTCCTTGCGGCCGGAGTTGCCCATGGAGGGCACGCTGAAGGCTTCGCTGACGCCGCAACGCTCCGCCGCGCGCGGCGTGAGCACGGCGGTGCCTTGGCAGCCGGTGTCGACGCCGAGCAGCACGTTGACGCCGTTGATCTGCACCATGAGCGTCGGGATGGCCTTGATGCGCAGGCGATAGTTGGCGACGCCGCTCTCGGGGAATTCCTCCTTGGGCTTCTTCAGGTCCTGCGCCGCGAGCGAACAGGCGAGGCAGAGGCCGAGGCTGGCGAACAGGAGGCGCAAGGGCTTCATCGGTGGGCGGCGAGGCGCGGGAGGCGCCGGGGTCACCCTAATTTGGACGGAAACGACGGGAGGTCGACAAGGACCTGCGGATTTCTGGCTCAGGCCTGCCGGCGACGACGCCAGAGGTAGGCTAAGGCGAAGCAGAGGCCGCCCAGGCCGACGGCCCAGTCGCCATGGCGGACCCAGAAGGTCTCGGGCTGGCGTTCGCGCGGGATCCGGACCGGCGTAGCCAGGCGGGCGCCCCGGAAATACACGCTGCCTTCCTCCAGGACGGGGAAGGCCCGGCCGAGAGGGTCGATGGTGCCGCTCCAGCCTGCGTTGCCGCAGCGGACCACGGGCAGCCCCGTGGCGGCGGCCAGGAGGACGGAGTGGGCCGCGTGCTGATAGGCTCCGGCCTCGCGGCCGTACCAGGCGTCGTTGGTCACCACGACGAGCACGTCGGCGCCGGCGAGCGCATGTTCGCGGGCGAGCTCCGGGAAGACGTCTTCGTAGCACACCAAAGCGCCGGCCATGAAGGTGCGGCCTTGGCGCGTCGAGAGCGGCAGGAGGGAAGGGCCGGTCCCGGCCACGCAGTCGGTCTCAATCGGCACGACCTTACGCAATGGCAGGAAGTCTGCGAAGGGCACGTACTCGCCGAAGGGCACGAGGTGGCGCTTCGCGTAGGCGGGCTTGCGCACGCCTTCGGACGTCACCACCGCGACGGCGTTGCCGTAGCCGGCGCCGCGTCGGTCGATGGCGCCGATGACGAGCGGGGTATCGGTGATCGCGGAGAGGGCCTTGAGGCGGTCGACGTAAGCTTCGCTTTCCAAGGTCAACGGCAAGGCCGCCTCGGGCCAGAGCACGAAGTCCGCTTTGCGGCCGCCGGCGACGTCGATGGTCATCGTCTCGGCGAGGCGCAGGTGTTCCTGCAGGCGCGCGCCGTCCCACTTGGCGTTGGGATCGAAGTCCGTCTGCACGACCGCGGGCGTGATGGTGACGTGCGGAAGCGTGGCCTTGGTGGCGTTGGCGGCGAGCAACGCGATGAAGCCGCCGGCGATAGGCAGGAGGCCGACGTAAAGTTCGGGCGTCAGCCGGCGCAGCCAGCCGGCGGGGCCGACGGGCGCGAGGCGCGCGTCTTCGCGGTAGGATTCGATGAGCCGGACGATCCAGCGGGCGAAGCCGAGGTTGAAGAGCACGAGCGCGATGGAGAGGCCGATCGGGCCGATCCAAGCGCAGAGGCTGAGCATCACGGGATTACCGGTCTGCGAAGCCGAGAGCGGCAGCCAGCCGAAGCCGGAGAGGATCGTCGAACGCGTCCATTCGAGCAGGCCCCACGCGCCCGCGAGGCCGGCGATCGCGAGCAGGCGCGCGGGCAGGCCGGCGCCGGCGCAGTCCGGGAAGATCCAGCGGAGCAGCAGCAGCCAGCCGAAGAGGTAGAGCGCGCAGTAGGCGGTGAGCAGCACCAGGCCCAGCCAGCCGAGCGGCGGGTAGACGTGACGGAGCCAGACGAGCAGGGCGATCCAGAGCACCCAGCTCATCGCGAACCCGGCGCGACGCCAGTCACGCCACTCCGGACGGAACGCGGCGACCACCGCGGCGGGCACGAGAGCGATGAACGCCCAGAAGGGATGGCCGAGCGGTCCGAACGAAAGGAAGAGCAGCAGGGCCGTCAGCGCCGTCCCGAGCCAGGCGAGCCGGCCGGATCCCGGGCTGCTCGCGTCCGTTCCGGTCATTCCGAGAGGACTTCGACGACTTCCCAGCCCTCGTCGCGGACGAGCGCTTCGGCCTTCTTCCACTTGATGTCCTGGGTCTCAGGTCCTTTGCGGATGCGGACGACGGCGTTGCGGCCGATCTTCGGGGTCTGGCGGCGGAAGGGCTCCTGCTTCGGGGCGACGGCGGGCGTGGACTCGGTCGCGGCGCCCGTGCCGGGTTCGGCGGGGCCGACGGCCTTGGCCTGGCCCTGCGCGCGGCGCATCAGGGATTCGAGCGCTTCCATCGAGGTCGCGGTGCGGAAGAGTCCGGAGCAGGCGTCGGTGCGCAGCTGCTGCATCAGGCGTTCGAAGGCCTTGAAGGCCTCGGCCTTGTACTCGTTGAGCGGGTCCTTCTGCGCGTAGGTGCGCAGGCCGACGCCGCGGCGGAGGTCTTCCATCTCGGTGAGATGGTTCTGCCAGTTGCGGTCGATGGCGCGGAGGAGGACGCTGCGTTCGAGGTACTGGAGGATCTCCGGCGACTCGTGCTGCTCGCGGCCGGTCTGCAGGGCGCGGACGCGGTCGGTGGCGAGCAGGAGCACCTGCGTGCGCGTGCGCGCGAGGATATCCTCGAGGTCGAGGCGCATGTGGAAGGTCGTCACGTACCAGTAGACGAAGGCCTCGGCGGCGCGGCGGTCGGCGTCGCCTCCGGCTTCGGGGAAGACCATCGCCAGGCGTTCGTCGATCTCTTCCTCGACGATGTCCATGATCGTCGCGCGGCTGTCGGCGGCCTTGAGGGCGCGGTTACGCAGGCCGTAGACGATCTGGCGCTGCTGGTTCAGCACGTCGTCGTACTGGAGCAGGCGCTTGCGCATGGAGTAGTTCTGGCCTTCGACGCGCTTCTGCGCGGTGCCGATGGAACGGTTGAGGAGCGGGTGCTCGAGCGGCTCGCCTTCCTTGAAGGACTTCTCGAGCAGCGAGGAGATGATGCCCGCGTTGGAGAACAGGCGCATCAGGTCGTCCTCGAGGGAGACCAGGAAGCGGGAACGGCCGGGGTCGCCCTGACGCGAGCAGCGGCCGCGCAGCTGGCGGTCGACGCGGCGGGATTCGTGGCGCTCGGTCGCGAGGACGTAGAGGCCGCCGAGTTCGCGGACGCCTTCGCCCAGCTTGATGTCGGTGCCGCGGCCGGCCATGTTGGTGGCGATGGTCACCGCGCCGTGCTGGCCGGCCATCGAGACGATGTCGGCTTCGGATTCGTGGTGCTTGGCGTTGAGGATCTTGTGCGGGACCTTGGCCATCGCGAGCATGCGGCCGAGGGTCTCGGAGGCTTCGACGGAGGCGGTGCCGACGAGCACCGGCTGGCCGCGCTTGTGGGCTTCGGCGATCTCCTTGATGGAGAACTGGTACTTCTCCTTGCGGGTCTTGAAGACGATGTCGTTGTCGTCGACGCGGATGCACGGGCGGTGCGTCGGGATGGCGACGACCGTCAGGCGGTAGATGTCGTGGAACTCGGAAGCTTCGGTCTCGGCGGTGCCGGTCATGCCCGCGAGCTTCTGGTACATGCGGAAGTAGTTCTGGATGGTGACCGTCGCGTAGGTCTTGTTCTCCTTCTCGAGCGCGACGCCTTCCTTGGCTTCGACGGCCTGGTGCAGGCCGTCGGACCAGCGGCGGCCTTCCATGATGCGGCCGGTGTTCTCGTCGACGATCTTCACCTTGCCCTCGTGGACGACGTACTGCTTGTCCTTTTCGTAGAGGGTGTAGGCCTTGAGCAGCTGGCCGATGGCGTGGATGTCCTCGGAGACCTGCGCGTAGGCGACTTCGGCTTCGGTGCGCAGTTCGGCGCGACGCTCGGGCGAGAGCGACTCGTCGTTGTCGAGCTCGACGTAGCGGCTCGGGAGGTCGGGGAGCACGAACGCGTCGGGCTCGCCGGGGCGGAGGGTGTCGCGGCCGAGCTGGGTGAGGTCGGACTCGTGCTGGCGTTCGCTGACGGAGAAGTAGAGGCGTTCCTTGAGGTGGAAGCGGCGGTCCTTCTCGATCTCGGAGGCGAGGACGCCTTCGTGCTTCTCGAGGAACTTGCGCCACTTGCCGTTCTCCATCAGGCGGAGGAAGACGCGGTTGCGCGGCATGCCGTGGGCGGCGAGCCAGAGCTTGTCGAGGGCGTCGGCGGAAGGCTCCTTGTCCTCGCCGAGCTTCTCGAGCTCTTCGCGGACTTCGTTCATCAGGCGGGTGACGAGGCGGATCTGGAGTTCGACCAGGCCCGAGACCGGCTGGCGGAGGCGCGGGAAGGCCGGCTCGCGTTCTTCGGCGACGGGGCCGGAGATGATCAGCGGGGTGCGGGCTTCGTCGACGAGGATGGAGTCGATTTCGTCGACGATGCAGAAGTAGTGGTCGCGCTGGACCTGCTCGTCCGGCGAGAGGGCCATGCCGTTGTCGCGCAGGTAGTCGAAGCCGAACTCGGAGGCGGTGCCGTAGGTGATATCACAGCCGTAGGCGACCTTGCGGTCCTCGCTGGACATCTGGTTCTGGATGCAGCCGACCGTGAGGCCGAGCCAGCGGTAGAGGTGGCCCATCCACTCGGAGTCGCGGCGGGCGAGGTAGTCGTTGACGGTGACGAGCTGGCAGTTCCGGCCGGTCAGCGCGTTGAGGTAAAGGGGCAGGGTGGCGACGAGGGTCTTGCCTTCGCCGGTCGCCATCTCGGCGATCTTGTTCTGGTGAAGGGCGATGCCGCCGATGAGCTGGACGTCGAAATGGACCATTTCCCAGGTCTGCTCGTGGTCGCAGACGATGGCCTTGGTGCCGCAGAGGCGTCGGGCGGCGTTCTTGACGACGGCGAAAGCCTCGGGGAGGAGGGCGTCGAGGGACTCGCCCTGGGCGTGACGGGCCTTGAACTCGGCCGTCTTGGCGCGGAGGGCGTCGTCGGACAGTTTCTGATACTCGATTTCGAGGGCGTTGATCCGCTTGACGAGGGGAGCGCACTTGCGGAGGAACCTCCGGTGGTGGCTGCCGGCGAAGAGCTTGAGGATGCTGAGAAACATGGGTCCGGGAGCG